>NZ_JAIKTU010000006.1:0-243461 GCF_019753795.1 Clostridium sardiniense
ATTAATAATTATATTAAGAGATTGTCCTATAAATATAGTTTATTATAGCTATTTGAAAAAATAAATAATGGCATAAACTATAGTATTTCCTTTTCAAATAAATACCATAATAGTAAATTAAATAACATACCTAATATCAATAAAACAACTACCCTTTGAAATATAATTTTTTGATGTATTCTTCTTATAAAAGGAGTTCCTATTAAATTTATTAGAAAATTACCTTTGAATAAATTTAATAGAACATATATGTATATAAAATTAATTAGAATATAAAAAATATAAAAAATATTTTTCATAAAATCACCTCTTAAAATAATTATATATGGGAGGTTTTTAAAATTAAACAAAAATTATTATTCAAATATTAGAATGTATACATAGTGCTTTAATATTAAAATTAAGGGGGATTTAAGATGAAGAATTTTATAAAAAAATTAAGTTTACTAACTTTAATTCTAAGTTTTACTTTATTATTTAATAGTATTACTACTTTTGCAGAAAACATAAATACTGATATAAATACTATTAAAAAAGTTTATGATGAAGGCGTTAAAAAAGGAAAAGTCGATCCAAATAATTATACTTTTAATGCTTTTGAAGAAAATTATAAATTAGGAATTGATACATATGATAGTATGAAAAATACAGTTGGGCAAGGGTTAAATTATAATGAATGGTTTGACCAAGTATTAAATTTTGGAGCTTTCCCAGATGGAGAAGGGCATGCTCCAAGTGAAAAGAAAAGACCAAGGAGAGTAAAACGTAGTCAAGAAGATAATGCAATGAAGTTTGAGTGTGATTTGAGGAAAGGTGACATTATAGTAGTCCTTGGAGGTGTTGGACATGCAGCCATAGCAACAACTGATAATTACATATTAGAAATGACTGGTGGAGGTAATGCTCTAAATTGGATAATAACAGGAATAAAAAACAATAATAATCAGTTTCATAAATCTATTTGGTTACGAGGTGGATTAGAAGAAGGTCAAGGTGTTGTATCTGATAGATGGATAGATAAATGGATACAAATATGGCGTATACCAGATAGAAATATGGCTAATAAATGTGCTAATTATGCTGATAGAACGTTTTGGAATTCTACAGGTGGATATCGTAAAAATATACATATTGATTATAGAATCACATCGAAATTAACAACTAAAAATCCTAGTTATTGTTCAAAATTAGTTTTTCAATCATATTACTGGGGAAGTGGTAGTGCACCTGTTATAAAACCTAACATGGTGAATTTAACTTCTATATTACCAAATGCATTACCCAATGTGTTCACAGGAAAATATGCACCTTATAAAGTTGGAACATATTAGGGGGATAAAATATGAAAAAGAAATTATTAATTATTGTTGTTATTATAGTTGCTGGTATAGGTTTTTTTTGGTGTAAGTGGTATTTTAAAATAATGGATGCAGATAAAAAAATAGATGAATTTATTACTGAAAAAGCTGATATTCCTTCAAGCGAAATTTTAGTTATTGAGCCAACCGAAGAAAGAGGAATGATTGGAGACTCTAATAAGAACTATATAAAATATTTTACAACAAAAAAAGATTTTGAAAGATGGAAAGAAAATTTAAAGAAAGAAGGTAAAAACTACAAAGATGTAAAAGTTAAAGATTGTGAAATAAAATATTTTTGTAGTTATAGTCCCCAAATCCCTAAATTTAATCAGATGAATGTATATCGTCTACAATATATTTTATATAGAAAAACAATTGGTAGCTTTAAAGAAATAGAAAATAATTTTGCATACCCTCCAAATGAACATATAAAGAAACTCTTAAAAGAAGAAAATCCAAATTTTTATAGACCGTAATTGAAATTTGTTTTAAATATTGATAGTAAAAGAGTTCTAAAGAAAACTTTAGAACTCTTTTTAGTGACAAAATAAATTATACAACATTTAAAAAGTTGGTTAAATATATTTTAAAAGAAAGATTTAGGAAAAATAAATAAAAACTAAATAAAAGAAAAGGAGCTGAAAAATCCTTTTAGCTTTTATCTGTAATAAGATTTAGTATCTAATGAATAAAGAGATGAATTGTAATATTTTAAATCACTAATTAAGATTTACATAAAACTTTAATTAAACACTTCGTGTTATTTTTTATTTGCATTTATTTTTGAAAATAAAATAGTGATAATATAATGGCGATTAATTAATATAATTAATATGGATTTATTACAAAAAACTTGAATTACTATGAACTATGGAATTTTTAGTCCTTACTGTTATATTATTTTCTTAAAACAAAGTTTAATAATAAATAATATAAAAACACTTAACTTTTAGAAAATTTAATTATAATAATAGCACATAGTAAGTAATACTATGTGCTATATCTTTTAGTAAAGAGGTATATCTTTAAGACTTATATTAGAACTATATTTTCCTTCTGTTTCAAATATGACAATTTTATTTTCACCTAATCTTAAAAGTGGTGCAGGGATATAGAGATATTTTGTTGGACCTATATCCCAGAAACGACCAAGATTAAAACTATTTATAAAAGCACATCCCTTACCGAAATCAGATAGGTGAAGGAATGTATCTCCCTTTTCATTTACTGTAAAAGTATATTCATAGAATGAAGGAGTATTTTCAGTGTATCCAAGTGAAAAGTCTACTTTGCTAATATCCTCCATGTCCAATCGGTAATGATCCCAACCTGTATGGAAGTGAATATCAAGCATTACTCCACCTTTAATTCCTTTACGCTGCTTTGGACTTACTAAATTTGCTCCATAATTTATTCTACCTAGATTCTCCACAAGAATATCTAAGGTATTATCCGAATTATTATTAAAGTGTAGAGGAATATTTGATCCAAGACTATCTTTATATTGAGTTGTCACATGGCTTCCATTTAAAAATACTTGAGCTCTGTCATCACAATCTACTAACTTAGCCTTTTCTAATGGATTCATCTTAGGAAGTTTAGCTCTATATAATATATATCCAAAGTTTTGATCAAGCTTTTCCATGTTTAATGTTTGAGAATTATAAATGGGAGTAGCTAATTTTTCTAAAGTATTAAATAATGATACTTTATTAGAAAGCTTTATTTCTCCATAATCCTTAAATTTAATATTATTAGATAAAGTAACTTTAGGGATTTCTTTAAAGCTTGAGATAACTTCTTTAAATTTAAAGTACTTCTCAGAAGGTTCTCCCCATTCAGTAAGTGGAGCATCATAATCGTAAGTTGTTGTTTGAGGATCTATACCATCGTGATAGCTGCAACCATTATATAAACCAAAGTTTGTACCACCGTGGAACATATAAATATTCACATGGCCTTCTTCTAGCACATCCTTTAATTCGTTTGCTGCATCTTCGCTATCTCTTCTTTTAAATTCACCACCCCAGTTATTAAACCATCCTATCCAAAATTCCATACACATTAGAGGACCTTCTATATTATTTTCCTTCATAAAGGTATTTAGATTAGAAATTTGTTCTTTTGATTTTGAACCAAAATTTACAGTAGGGAAAACTCCATCACAAGCCAAGGTTCCAGACTCAAGTGCTTCCTTCCATCCGCCATCAGAAGTAAAAAGTGGAACAGTAGCACCATGAATTATCATTAGAGATTTTATAGCCTTTAAATAATCCTTATCGTTACTAAAGGAACCATATTCATTTTCAACTTGCATCATAATAACAGGACCGCCATTAGTTATTTGAAGAGGAACTATATATTTAAATAACTCTTCAAAGTAAGAATCAACAGCATCTAAGAATCCTTTATAAGTGCTTCTAACTCTCATTGAGTCATCTTTTAAAAGCCAAGGGGGAAGTCCTCCAAATTCCCATTCTGCACAGATATAAGGAGTAGGTCTAAGGATTACATAAAGTCCAAGCTCCTCAGCAATTTTTATGAATTTAACAAAATCACCATTACCAGTAAAATTAAATTCACCTTTTTTAACTTCATGGTAATTCCAAGGTATGTATGTTTCAACACAATTACATCCCATAGATTTAAGTTTTTCTAATCTATCTCTCCAATATTCAGGTACTATTCTAAAATAATGTACAGCACCTGATATTATTTTTATTTTTTTATCATTTAAATAGAAATCTTCTTTTAGTTCAAACTTACTCATATATATCCTCCTAAAATTCAATCTATATAAATAGAAGCAATAAATGTGACAATATAGTGTCATATAGGTCTATGCATTTATGTCTTAATTGGGATTTTATATATTAATTAAATAATATGATTTTAAGGTTAATCAAAATAAGGTATTATAATACATACTATAAACTAAATATTACAACTAATGTTAAATATAGTATAACATTAATAAAGTTTATAGTTAATTAATATATTATTATTTATTACCACATTATTATGAAGATGTATTAGTTCATTTAGGAGAAAATAAGGTTGTTGAGAGGTAAATATATATGATTAAGGATATAATAGATACTTTAAAAAAAGAAAAAGTTGTAGCTGTAATAAGAACAAAGAATTACGATGAAGCTAATATAGCAATTATTCCAGGGGTAATGACAATGTCAGAACTTAATAGTTGACATGCAAAAGGAATAAGATTTTTCAAAGTATTCCCAGGAAATATAGTTGGAAAAGATTTTATAAAAGCTACAAAGTCAATCCTTGAAGATATAAATATAATGCAACAGGTGAGGTAAATGATAAAAATATTTTAGAATGGATAAATGCAGGTGAAGATTGTGTTGGTATAGGAAGAGATTTAAATAAAGTATTTAATAGTAGTGGTAAAGTTGGAGTTAAGAATTACTATGAAAAATTAATATCATAACCTTATATTTTATAGAGATATAGTTGTCTATAAATAGTAGGAAATTAATATTATAATTTTATATAATAATAAATAAGTAAGCATATATTATGTTGAATCCTAATATATTTATAACACAACATATTATTAATATATTAGGAGGGGTATTTTGGAAAATAATATTTGCAAAAATATATTTGATGGAAAAGTTATAGTGTTTACTGGAACTATGAGAGAGAGCATAAGCAAAATGAGAGAAATAGCAGTAAAGTATGGAGCAAAAACTCCAAAGGCAGTTAGTACTAGAACTAATTTAGTAGTTGTAGGAAAAAATCCAGGTAAAAAGTTAACTAAAGCTAGAGAACTTCGTATTGATGTAATATCAGAAGATGAGTTTTGGGAAAAATTAAGTCTTTAGGATTTAAAGAAGGGACTGTTTTAAAGCAGTCCCTTTTGCTATGTATAGAATTCATAGTATAAAATTTTTGTATAGCTACAATTTATTATGGCTATTTATCATGAGACAAAGCTAAATTTTAAAACATAGATATTATAGCATTTGCAATTTCACTAGATGGATTAACTTCTAATACATCTTCTGCAAGTTTAATAGTATCATAAGGTTTAATAAATCCATTGGGAAGAATTGCAAACATTAATAGCCATTCTTTATACTTTACAGATGGATTTAAAGTATTAGCCTTATTTGCATGATTAAATGCAAGTTCTTCATAACACATAGGCGTAAATATTACATATAAAAAATAAGACATTAAAAAGTGACAGTGAGAAAGTTCTGTAAAATCCTTTGTATTTTCTAATTTATTAATCTCATTTATAAGCCAAAAGTAAAAATTACTTTGAGTATGGTAATCACAAGCTTTAAGCTTTATAAGTATTTCTTCATCTATATCTAAAAGTGATATTTCATTTAAATTTATTCCTAATATATCATTTAAGTTATTCATATATAAGCCTCCATAAGTTTTTAGTTTAAGTATATAGTATTTTAAAAATAATCTCAAAATTATAAATTATATAAATGATTTTAAAGAGAAAAAAACAATATTTATGGTTATGTGTGTTATATGGGAAATAATGCTATAATTATCTTAGAAATAAACTAAAATTTAATAAATAGGTCTAAAAATTTAGCAAGAGAAAAGAGGTATGTTATGAAATTTATATTGATGATATTTATAATAATACTTAGTATAAGTTTAATTGTATATGGGATTAAGAAACAAAAGAAATCAACAAAATATGTTGGATATGCAGGTATTATTTTTACAATTATAAGTGGGATTTCTAACTTTATATATAATTTAAATCTTTAGTAGTTAATTCATTTATATATGCAATATTATTATAAAGAATGGTCTAATAATAAAATAAAATGTTGATGATATATACGAGTTAAACAGTTGTCTTACTAGTGGTATATAACATCAACATTTTTTATTTTAATATAATTTCATAAAGTTTTATATAGTCTATACATTGAAATAATTAATTCCTATAGCATCACGAACTTCTTTAAGAGTCTGAGATGCAGTCATTCTAGCTTTATTACTTCCATCTAAAAGAATCTTATATATAAGTTCTTTATCCTTTTCAAATTCTTTTCTTCTATTTCTAATTGGTTCAAGTTCAGCTTGAAGTACATCATTTAAATATCTCTTTACTTTAACATCTCCAAGTCCACCTTGTTTGTAATGTTCTTTAAGTTCTTCAATATATTTTTTATCTTTGCCAAAAGCATCTAAATATATAAATACAGGATTATTATCAACTTCACCTGGATCTGATACCTTTATATGATTTGGATCTGTATACATACTCATTACTTTTTCAGTTATTACGTCTGCTTCATCAGATAAATATATAGCATTTCCTAAAGATTTACTCATCTTAGCTTTACCATCAACACCAGGAAGTCTAGCACATCCAGAGTTTGATATTAAAGCTTCTGGTTCAACTAATATATCTCCATATATAGAATTAAAGCTTCTAACAATTTCTCTAGATTGTTCTATCATAGGAAGTTGATCTTCACCAACTGGAATTTTTTTAGCTTTAAAAGCTGTAATATCAGCAGTTTGACTAACAGGATAAACTAAAAATCCAGCAGGAATACTAGTATTAAATCCTCTAAGTTTAATTTCTTCTTTAATTGTTGGGTTACGTTCAAGTCTTGATACTGTAACTAAGTTTAAGTAGTGCATAGTAAGTTCATTTAATTCAGGGATTTGTGATTGTACAAATATTGTTGTCTTGGCTGGATCTATACCAACTGCTAAATAATCTAAAGTTACTTCCACTAAGCTTTTTCTTATCTTTTCAGGATTTCTTGCATTATCAGTTAAAGCTTGCTGGTCTGCAATCATAATAAAGTTTTCATATTCACCTGTTTCTTGAATTTCAAATCTAGTTCTTAAAGAACCTACATAGTGTCCTAAGTGTAATTTGCCTGTTGGTCTGTCTCCTGTAAGCATTATTTCTTTACTCATTTTAAAAACTCCTCTCATTTGTTTAATAAAAATATTTAATATAATAAAAAAACTCCGTCCTAAATAAATAGGACGGAGATAAATTCCGTGGTACCACCTAAATTGCATATTATAAACTAAAGTATACTTTAATTTATTAAATGCCACTTAAAATTCAAGTACTAACATACTCTAGCTTCTATAACGTGAAGCAAACGATAGAAGATACTCTCTTTATAAAAAGATTTCCCTTTACTCCTCAAAGGTCCATTCACTAAATCTCTTCTTGCTAGAATCTCACCACTTTCTAACTCTCTTTAACGAAGCTAAACTTAACTACTTCTCCTTATCAATGGATTAATATATCTTAATTTACATCAATAATACTCCTTAAAATTTTGCTTGTCAATGAATATTAGAGGTATTATATTCAAAAAGATGTAAAAGAGTTATGAATCAATTAATATTTATGACCATATTTCTCCTGTAAAGGCGTATACAACTGAGCAGATTATAGCACAGGTAAAAAGTACTATGTAATTAAGATTAAGTAGCATATAATTAAAAAATAATATAGTTAAAATTAATATTGATGATGATAAAATAAATCCTTTTAATAATCTTTTGAAAAAGGTACTTTTTATTAAGTTCATATCTATATACCGCCTTTAAAGTTTATTTTATAAAGTAACCGATTACAAGAAAGTGTGTATAAATTTTAGGCTAAAATTTATAAAAAGTATCCTAATATATGATAAAACACTCTTGTAAGAATAATTGTACATATTAAAAAAATTATATATTTTAAGATGGCCTTTGATACAGTTCTTAAAGTCATAACAATCACTCCTATAATATATAGTATAATATTACCATATGTTGTTTTAATATTTGTAAACTAGGTGTAAATTATAAGGGGTGGAAAAATGAATGAAGTAATAAGTTTAATAAATAACAGGATGTCGTTAAGAAAGTATTCAAATAAAAATATAAGCGAAGAAGAGTTACAGCTTATATTAGATTCTTCAATGAGAGCTCCTACAGCAGGAAATATGATGTTATATTCTATATTAGTAATTAGAGATAGTGAAACTAAAAGAAAACTTGCAAAGACTTGTGATAATCAACCATTTATAGAGAAGTCCAATGTGATTTTAATATTTTTAGGTGATTTACAAAGGTTATATAACTACTATAATATATGTAATGTAAAAGAATTTTGTAATAAGAATAGTTTAGAATTTAGAATGCCAGATGAAGGGGATTTTATGCTTTCTATGCAAGATGCCGTAATAGCAGCACAGACAGGAACTATTGCAGCAGAAAGTTTAGGGATTGGATCTTGCTATATAGGAGATATTATAGAGCATTATGAAATTCATAAGGAGTTATTTAATCTTCCAAAGCTTGTGTATCCAGCATGTATGCTTTGTCTTGGACATTATGAAGATGATCATAAAAGAATACTTTCAGATAGATTTAAAAAAGAATATATTGTATTTAATGAAAAATATAAACTATTAAATAAAAAAGAATTAGAAGATATGTATAAAGAAAGAGAAGAAAAAGTATCTCCTAAAAATATATATGGTGCAGAGAATTTTGGACAATTTAATTATAGAAGAAAAACTGGTGCAGAGTTTTCGAAAGAAATGGGACGTTCTGCAAGGGAAATATTAAAGAATTGGAATGGACAAGAGTAATATAAAAATATATGAGAAGAGAGAGGGACACATATGATAGTAATTTTATCACCAGCAAAAAAACTAGAAAGAAAAGAATTAAATTATAATATAGAGTTAACTAATGTAAGACATATTAGTGAATCAATAAAATTAAATGAAAGATTAAAAGAATTTAATCCAGATGAATTAGGATCATTAATGAAGATATCAGATAAATTAACAGATGATACTCTTTTAAATATTCATAAATGG
Source organism: Clostridium sardiniense (assembly GCF_019753795.1). Taxonomy (NCBI): domain Bacteria; kingdom Bacillati; phylum Bacillota; class Clostridia; order Eubacteriales; family Clostridiaceae; genus Clostridium; species Clostridium sardiniense. Next base: position 9,221 of record NZ_JAIKTU010000006.1, read on the forward strand.
ACAATAGAAGAAGCAGAGCATTCATTTCCATGTATACTAGGATTTAATGGAGAAGCCTTTAGGGCACTTGATATAACTTCATATTCTAAAGAAGACTTAGAGTATGCAAATTCACATCTTAGAGTATTATCTGGGTTATATGGAGTATTAAGACCTTTAGACTTAATATGCAGTTATAGATTAGAGATGGGAACTAAGCTTAACATAGGTAAACATAAAAATCTTTATTCCTTCTGGGGAGAGAAGATAAACAAGACTTTAATAGAAGATATTAAAGATAGTGAAAGTGATATCCTAGTTAATTTAGCATCAAATGAATATTCTAAATCTGCAAAATTAAATAAGATGAAGGGAATTACTATAGTAACTCCTGTATTTAAAGAATTTAAAAATGGAAAATATAAAGTTGTAACTGTACATGCTAAAAGAGCAAGGGGACTTATGGCAACTTATATAATGAAAAATAGAATAGAAAATGTAGAAGGATTAAAGAAGTTTAATGAAGAAGGATATATCTATAGAGAAGATTTAAGTAATAATGAGGAAATGGTATTTACTTTAGGATAAATATTGTTAAAGAAATATATTACCTCCTTAATAAATGTGGTAATATATAAAAGTGAAATTTCTTAAACGGAGGAGGACCATATCTATGATATATTTAATAATCATTAATATAATTGTAGTAATTGCAATGTTAATAATGTTCTTAAAGGCATCAAGTATGTTTAAAAAAATTGCTGATAACAATGGTAATATAGAAATAGAAGGGCAAGAAGCAAAGAAATATATGAAAATTTCTATTATATTAGCTCCTATTAGTTTAATATTAACAACAGTTATAGTATTAATGGTATTATTGTAATAAGTAAAACTCTATTAGATAAAAAGTTATCTAATAGAGTTTTACTTAAATTTAATTATTTAAATTTACGTTTTTTATTAAGTGCCTTATCTCTTGATTTTTTCATTGTGGAAATATTATAGAAAATTAATATAATTACGAATATTAGTGGAAGACCAATAAGTAAGTAATATAATGGATTCATGAAATAACCTCCTATTTATTTAAATTAGCATGTATATTTTATAATAATGGGTAATAATACCTCATAACATAATAATATAATATTTAAAGTTTTCTTTAAAGTATGATAATATGTAATTATTAAAGTTTGCAAATTATAGGAGGTGTCAATATGATACTATTTGCTTTAAATGTGATTGTTATTGCTGCAATGATTACATTTTTTATAAAATCAATAAGTACATTTAAAGATATAAAAGATGATAATGAGGAATATGTAAAGGAAATGAATAAAAAAGGTAGCAGATATATGATTATTTCTGTACTTCTTGTTCCTATTGCAATAATAATATCATTTAAAATAATTGTGGACATGTTCTTATTTTAGATAAACAACTCATAAAATTATGAGTTGTTTTTTATTTGATAATTGGATAATATATGTAAATATGGTATCATATAATCATAATAGGTGTGAGAATTTTAAATTGTTATATTAAATTTGAAAGGATAATAATGCTATGAGTAAGATATTAGTTTTCGGTGGGACAAGGTTTTTTGGGAAAGAACTTATAAAAGAACTTATAATTAACGGACATGATATAACAATAGCAACGAGAGGGATAAGAAAAGATGATTTTGGGGACAAAGTTAAACGTATACTTCTTGATAAGCGAGATGAAAACGCTTTAATGAAGGCTTTAGATGGACAAAAATATGATGTTGTTTATGACACAATTTCATATAGTCCAAATGATGGAATGAGAATGTGTAATGTGTTAAGGGGTAAAACAGATAAATATATTGTAGTTTCATCAGTTGCAGTTTATGATAAAGGAGTAAATTTAAAGGAAACAGAATTTAATCCAAGTAAATATAAAATAGTTATGGGGGAGAAAGAGGAGTTCTCTTATAGTGAGGGAAAAAGATTAATGGAGGCTGTATTATATAAAAATGCAGAATTCCCTGTAATAGCTGTAAGATTCCCAGTGGTTATAGGAAAAGATGATTACACTGAGAGACTTTTAAGATATGTTGAAAGAGTAGATAATAAAGAATGTATATGCTCAACTAAATTAGATTCACATATGAATTTAATAACTCAAAATGAAGCAGGCGTATTTTTAGCATGGCTTCTAAATAAAGATATAAATGCTCCTGTAAATGCTGCTTGTATAGGTGATATAAGTTTAAGAGAGATGATAAATATAATTGAAGAAGAATGTGGTATTGAAGCAATTTTAAATAAGGAGTATGATGATAATGATACATCGCCTTATAATAATTATTTAAACCTTACAATAAATATTATAAATATTATGGAACTTGGCGGGTATAGATTTAAAAAAATTCATTCTGAGTTAAGGGAAATTGTTAAATATTATAAAAGTACCTTGAAATGTAGAAGTGTAGTTTAGGAGGAGCAAAAGTGAATAATAATTTTACAAGAGATGTTGAGAATGCTTTAGATAATCTTCATATAAATGGAGCATTCTTAACTGGTGGAGATTTGAAATCTGCAAATACTATGACAATAAGTTGGGGTAGCATAGGCTTTATGTGGAGAAAACCAGTATTTATGGCTTTAGTTAGAGAAAGCAGATACACAAATGAATTTTTAAAGTCTGGAGAAAAATTTACAGTAAGTATTCCTTATGAAGGTGAGCTTAAAGAGGCACTAAAAATATGTGGAAGCAAATCAGGAAGAGATGTAAATAAAGAAGAGCTTGCAAATATAAAATTTATTCCATCAAAGAGTGTAGATACACCAGTGATTGAAGGATGTAATAGATATTATGAATGTAAGATATTATATAAAAATGAAATGGATTTAGATAATTTTGATAAAGATCTAGCAGAGCAGTTCTATAAAGGGGAAAAAATAGGACATATACTTTATTTTGGAGAGATTATAGAAGAATATTAATTTTAAAGGATTAGCTTTTTTAGCTAATCTTTTATTTTTATAGAATAAGGAGTGTGTTAGATAAAAACATACTCCTTATAATTTTTCACAAAAATGTAAATGTTATCATATATTGTACTAATAACTATTAGATATATAGTTTATATAAAGGGGGGATTGTAATGGCAATGTATGTGCTGCTAGCTATAGGGATTGGATTGTTATTAGCTGCAATAATAATATTTGGAATTAGATATAGAATTTATAAAACTGGAACAAGAGTAGTTGGAAAAATAATAGAAGTAAAGAAGACAGATGAAGCTATATTAGATGATTTTCATCAGTTATCATTTATAACCTTATATAAACCTGTTATAGAATTCTTTACAGAAGAAGGAGAAAAAATAGTATTTGTCCATAATGAACCTGGTAGCAGTAGAGACTTTAATGTTGGTGATGACATTATGATAGTGTGTAACAAAAAGAAGAAAGATGATTTTTATGTAGATGATAAAATGGAGTTCTTTAGACTTTCAATAACATTAATAATACTAGCAGTATTATTTTTCTCTTTTTCATTTACATTATATTTGATATAAGGAAATAATTACATTGCAACAATATAAATAGGTATAGTATAATGGATAAAATAACAATATAAGCCCATATAAGTCTGATAATACGGTTCAGAGGTTTCTACGTGAAGACCAATTAATCTTCACACTATGGGTAAATCAAAATGAAGTTTCTATGAGCTAGCATTGGTTTACCTAATAAACCGGCTAGTTTTTTATTTTACAATGAAGTAAAAGTTAGTTCTTTAGAGAGTCTTGGTAAAAAGAGAAAGGCTAGGAAGAGGCTATAGCCTTAAAATCAAGAAACAGATCTTTTATGGGTAGTCATTACTATACATAACTATAAAAATGGAGGAGAACAAATGAAAAATATTCTAGAAAAAGTATTTAAGCTTAAGGAGAATAAGACAAATGTAAAAACAGAAATTATTGGTGGGCTTACAACTTTTGTAACATTTGCTTATGCATTATTAGTAATTCCAAATATATTAAAAATAGGTGGAATGAATTCTCTAGGTCTTAAAGGAGATGCAGCAGCAAATCTTACTATGGCACAAGATCCAATAATAGCTTCAGCTTTTGCATCAGTTTGTATAGCAGCAGCTGTTGGTACTTTAATAATGGCCTTTCATGCTAATTTACCTTTTGTTTTAGCACCAGGTCTTGGACTTGTATCATTCTTTGCTTATAATATTTGCTTGAAATTAAATTTTACTTGGCAAGAAGGTTTAGCAGCAGTATTTATATCAGGTATTTTATTTATCATTATAACCTTAACTTCTATTAGAGAAAAAATAGTTCAAGCTATTCCTCAAAACTTAAAATATGCAATAACAGCTGGTATTGGATTATTTATTGCATTAATAGGCTTAAAAAGTGGTGGAATTGTAGTAGCAAATCCAGGGACATTAGTAGCTTTTGGAGATTTTACTGATAAGACAGTTATATTAACAATAATAGGACTTATAATAGGTGTTGTTCTTATGGCAAGAAAAGTTACAGGTGCAATGCTAATTGGAATTATAATTACTACAATAATAGGAATACCTATGGGAGTTACAAATATTCAAGGTATGAAGCTTTTCTCAATGCCTGTTATTGGTGATACATTCTTTGCTATGGATTTAAAAGGATTATTAACAAGTAACGGAGATGGACTTATAGGTGCATTACTTACTGTATTTATGGTTGTAATTACATTAAGCTTAGTAGATCTTTTTGATACAATTGGTACTTTACTTGGAACAGCCCAAAGTTCAGGAATGGTTGAATCAGATGGCGATGTTAAGAATCTAAGACAAGCTTTAACTTCAGATGCAGTAGGAACAACTTGTGCAGCATTACTTGGAACAACAACTCTTGCAACAACTGTTGAATCAGCCTCAGGAATAGCAGCAGGGGCAAGAACAGGACTTTCTAATGTAATAGTAAGTATTATGCTTGTATTATCACTATTCTTTAGTGGATTAGTTGGAATAGTACCACAAAGTGCAACAGCACCAGCTTTAATAATTGTTGGTATATTAATGATGAGCGCAGTTAGCCAAATAGATTTTTCAGATTTTACAGAGGCTGTGCCTGCTTTCTTTACTATAGCAATGATGCCATTTACTTATTCAATAGCTAATGGTATTGCAATTGGAATGATATTTTATCCAATAGTAAAAATTGCTACTGGAAAAGGAAAAGAAGTACACAAATTACTTTATATTTTTGCAATATTATTTATATTAAGATTTGTTCTTATGCCAGATTAATTATAAAAAAAGCATCGACTATTTATGTTTATATAGTCGATGCTTTTTTATAATTTATTAACGTATCAAGAGTATATAATATACAAACTTATAAGCTTGAATATAATTATAAGGAAGTAAATAAATACAAATAGTTAAATTTATATAAACATAAAAGGTTTAATTAGAGTGCATGATATAATTTTATTAAGGAATATATGAAAAATATATTAAATGGATATGAGGGGATTATATGAAGATTACAACAGTTATAGAAAATAATAAAGAAGAAGGTAGTAAATTAGAGTGTGAGCATGGATTATCTTATTTTATAGAAGCTTATGGATTGAAAATTTTATTTGATACTGGACAATCAGAAAAGACTCTATCCAATTTTAAAAAGTTAGGATTGTCACTTGAAAATATAGATTATATAATATTAAGCCATGGACATTATGATCATGCTGGTGGATTTAAATATTTCTTAGAAAATATAAATAATAAGCCTTATATTATACTGGGAAATGAATTCTTTGAAAGAAGTGATAAATATCATTTAAAAAGTGAAGAAGAAAAATATATAGGTATTAATTTTGATAAGAGATATATAGAAGAGATGGGATATAAAATTATTGAAGTTAAAGAAAAAATGAAATTAGAAGATAGAATATATGTAATATCTAATCTAGAAAGTTTCAATGAAGAAAAAATATCTAAATCTAAAGATGAATTGTCAAGAAAAGAAAAAAATATCCTTATAAAAGATAATTTTTCAGAGGAACTTGTCCTAGTTATAGAAAATGTAGAAGGTCTTACACTAATAACTGGATGTGCCCATACAGGGATTATTAATATTATTACTAAGGTACAAAATATAATTGGGAAAAAAGTAATAAATGTAATTGGGGGAATACATCTTTCAAAATTATCATTATCAGAAAATATAGAAACAGCAAAAAAATTAAAAGAACTAAATATTAAAAATTTTTCTTTATGCCATTGTAGTGGAAATGAAATAATTAATATTTTAAAAGATGATGAAAGTGAGATTATAGAAGGATTTACAGGCAAAGTTATCCAGTGGAAATTTCTTAAATAATAATAAGAAGTTTTTGTTAAAATGAATAAAACCGTTAATAAAATAGAAAATAACAGCAAATATTTAGTTGACAAAATAATTTGATTATATTATAGTTTGATTATCAAAACGTTTGATATAAAAAATGTTTGACGCCATTGATTTATTCATAAAAAATAATTATAGTATATGTAGACTATATAAAAAGTGGAGGATTTATTAATGGACATAAGAAAAAAGGTATTGAACGAATTATTAGTTCAAATTTTTAATGATATACTTCAAATTGAAGAACAAGCATTAAAAAAAGGAGTTCTTAATAATCTTTCTGTTACAGAAATACATACTATAGAGGCTATTGGTATGTATACAGAAAGAACAATGTCAGAGGTAGCACAAGACTTAAAGATAACTGTTGGAACTTTAACAACAGCAATAAATAAGCTTATAAAAAAAGGCTACGTTGAAAGAAAGAGAATTGAAGAAGATAGAAGAGTTGTATTAATTAAATTAACTAAGAGTGGAAAACTTGCATTTAGATTGCACGAAAAGTTCCATAATGACATGATTAATGCAACGATTGAAGGTTTATCAGAGGAAGAGGAGAAAATTCTTATATCTTCATTAGATAGATTAAATGAATTCTTCAAAGTTAATTATTTAAACAATTAAGGAGAAAATCATGAAGGAAGTAAAGATTAAAGGTGTAGGTTCATATGTTCCATCTCAAGTTATTACTAATGATGATTTAAGTAAAATAGTAGATACTAATCATCAATGGATATTAGAGAGAACAGGAATTTGTGAAAGAAGGATATCTGAAGGCGAAGATACTTCCAGTATAGCTTATAAAGCAGCAAAAGTTGCAATGGATAAGGCGAGTATTAAGGGAGAAGAAATAGATTTAATAATAGTTGCTACTATTACTCCAGACTCATTTACTCCATCAGTAGCATGCATATTACAAAAAATGATAGGGGCAAAAAATGCAACAGCCTTTGACTTAAATGCAGCATGCACAGGATTTATTTATTCATTAGAAGTAGCTGAGAGCCTACTTAAGACTGGAAGATATAAAAATGCATTAGTAGTTGGTGCAGAAACTCTTTCAAAGATTATTGATTGGAAAGATAGAAGCACTTGTGTTCTTTTTGGAGATGGTGGCGGAGCTGCTGTTATTGGAATAGATGAAGAAGAGAAGAGCGGTATTATAAATACTTATTCAATATCAGAAGGAGAAAAAGGTGATGCATTAACTGCAGGAGCAAATGATGTAATTAATCCTTTTGCAAAAGAAGAAGTTATTAAAAGCAAATATGTCCAGATGAATGGAAGAGAAGTATTTAGATTTGCAACAGGTGCCATGGTTGATTCTATAAAGAAAGTTTTAGAAGGTACTGGATATAATCTAGAGGATATAGATTATGTTGTACCACATCAAGCTAATTTAAGAATAATAGATTATGCAGCAAAAAAACTAGGACTTTCAAAAGAAAAATTTTATGTGAATTTAGAAAGAGTAGGAAATACATCTTCAGCATCAGTTCCAATGGCTTTAGCAGATATGGATAATGAAGGAAAACTAAAAGATGGAGATCTAATAGTTTTAGTTGGATTTGGTGGAGGCCTAACTTGTGGTGCCACACTAATAAAATGGTAATTAAAAGCGAGAGCTTTGAAATATAAAATAAAAATTAAAGTGTAAATTATGGAGGTATTTATTATGATATTTGAAGAAATTAGAGAAGTAGTTTGTGAACAATTAGGAGTAGAGGAAAGTGAAGTAACATTAGAAACAACTTTCGAAGATTTAGGAGCAGATTCATTAGATTTATTCCAAGTAGTAATCGAAATAGAAGAAAAGTTTGGTATTCAATTAGAAGATGCTGAAAATATAAAGAGCATCAAAGATGCAGTTGATTACGTAGAAAAAAAGAAAAACAACTAGATTTAAGAGTAAGATCTGTTGCTCATAGTGGTTTTGTAAAGAGTTAACAGAATATTTTCAATAATCAAAAATCGGGGGCTTAGTATTAGAACCCGATTTTGCTTATATTATAAATGAATTTATAACTGTATAGGTGAATTTTAGGAGGAACTTTAATGAGTAATAGAGTTTGTGAAATGTTAGGTATCAAGTATCCTGTATTACAAGGTGGAATGGCTTGGATTGCAGATGCATCATTAGCAGCAGCTGTAAGTGAAGCTGGTGGTCTTGGATTAATTACAGGAACAGCACCAATTGAATGGATAAGAGATGAAATTAGAAAAGCTAAAAAGCTTACAAATAAACCTTTTGGAGTAAATATAATGCTTATGTCTGAACATGCAGATGAAGTTGCAAAACTTGTATGTGAAGAAGGAGTGTCAGTTGTTACTACAGGTGCTGGAAGCCCAGGTAAGTACATGGAGATGTGGAAAGAGAATGGTATAAAAGTTATACCGGTTGTTGCATCAGTTGCTTTAGCAAGAAGAATGGAAAAGATGGGTGCAGATGCAGTAGTAGCAGAAGGAACGGAGTCAGGGGGACACGTTGGACAATTAACTACAATGGCATTAATTCCACAGGTTGTTGATGCGGTAAATATACCAGTAATTGCAGCTGGCGGAATTGCAGATGGAAGAGGAGTTGCAGCATCATTTATGCTTGGTGCACTTGGAGTTCAAGTAGGAACAAGATTCTTAGTTGCTAAGGAGTGTACAGTACATCAAAATTACAAAGATAAAGTTTTAGGTGCAAAGGATATAGATACAGATGTAACAGGAAGATCAACAGGACATCCAGTTAGAGTAATTAAAAATAAGTTATCTAGACAGTTCCAAAAGCTTGAAAAAGATAATGGTACAGTAGAAGAGTTAGAGGCACTTGGAAGAGGATCTCTACCAAGAGCGGCTAGAGATGGGGATGTTATAAATGGCTCTGTAATGGCAGGGCAAGTTTCAGGTTTAATTAATAAAGAAGAAAGTTGTTATGATATAATACAGGACTTAATGAATGGAGCTAAAGTTGCTCTTGATACAGTTGGAGGGGTATATGAGTAGTAAAAATATTGCTATATTATTTGCAGGCCAAGGTTCTCAATATATAGGAATGGGAAAAGATTTATACGAAAATATAGAAGAATGCAGAGAAGTTTTTGATAAAGGTGAAGCTGCATTAGAAATGGATATTAAAAATTTAATATTTAATGGTACAGAAGAAGAATTAAAATTAACTGAAAATGCACAGCCGGCAATTTTATTAACATCTCTTGCAGCAGCTAAAGCATTAGAAGTAAATGGAATAGAAGGAGATTTTACTACAGGTTTATCTCTTGGTGAGTATGGTTCATTAATTTATGGAGGAGCTTTAAATTTTTCAGATGGATTAAAGCTTGTTCGTGAAAGAGGAAAAATAATGGGTAGTTCACTTCCAAAGGGACTTGGAAAGATGGCAGCCATTTTAAAATTAAATGATGAAAAAGTAGAAGAACTTATAAAAAGAGCTTCAGAATTTGGAATCATAGAAGGTGCAAATTATAATTGTCCAGGTCAAGTTGTTGTATCAGGTGAAAATAATGCTATAGAAGAATCAGTAAAAATAGCTAAAGAACTTGGTGGAATGGGAATCATTTTAAATGTTAGTGGACCGTTCCATAGCTCATTACTTGAAGGGGCAAGTTTAGAATTTTTAAAAGAACTTGAAAAGGTTCAGTTTAATAACTTTAACAAAACAGTTTATTCAAATGTTTTAGGAGCTCCATATAGTGAGGGCGATGACTTAAAAGAACTTTTAAGAAAACATATAAAAACAGCGGTATTATTCGAGAAAACAATTAGAGACATGTTAGACAAAGGTGTTGATACATTCATCGAAGTAGGTCCAGGTAAAACTTTAAGAGGATTTGTTAAGAAGATTGATAGAAAAGCCAAAGTCTATAATGTAGAAAATATGGAATCATTAAATATAATTATAGAAGAATTAAAGGGAAATGTTTAGGAGGTTTTTATGTTGAAGGATAAATGTGCAATAGTAACAGGGGCTTCAAGAGGAATAGGAAGGGCTATAGCTAAAAAGTTAGCTTCTCTTGGTGCAAATATTGTTTTAAATTATAGAAGTAATGAAGAGGAAGCTTTAAAAGTACAAGAAGAACTTTTAAGTATGGGAGTGGAAGTCTTCTTATATAAATGTGATATAAGTGATAGCAAAGCTGTAGAAGAAATGATAAAATCTGCAAAAGAGAAATTTGGAGCTATCGATATAATGGTAAATAATGCTGGTATTACGAAAGATACGTTAATACTAAGAATGAAAGATGAAGATTTTAATAGTGTTATTGATGTAAATTTAAAAGGTGTATTTAACTGCTTAAAAGCTATAACTCCAATTATGGTTAGACAAAAATCAGGTAGAATAGTTAACCTTTCATCAGTTGTTGGAATAGTAGGTAATGCAGGTCAAATAAACTATTCAGCATCTAAGGCTGGTGTTATTGGAATGACAAAATCATTAGCTAAAGAAGTTGGAAGTAGAGGTATCACAGTTAATGCTGTAGCACCAGGATTTATTGATACTGATATGACAGAAGTTTTAGGAGAAAAATTTAAAGAGGAAGCTAAAAAGAACATACCGCTAAAGAGACTTGGTAATCCAGAAGATGTTGCAAATATGGTAGCTTTTTTAGCATCAGATGATGCATCATATGTAACTGGTCAAGTAATGAATGTTGATGGCGGAATGGTAATGTAGGGCGGAGGATTTTGTTATGGAAAGAAGAGTAGTAATTACAGGAATGGGAGCTTTAACTCCTATAGGAAATAGCGTAGAAGAGTTTTGGGCTAACGCGAAAGAAGGTAAGCTTGGAATAGATTATGTAACTTTAGTGAATAAAGATGAAGTTAGTGTAAAGGTAGCAGGCGAAGTTAAAAATTTTGACCCAACTGAAATTTTAGGTAAAAAAGAAAGTAAAAGATTAGATAGATATTCTCAATTTGCATTAGCTTGTGCTGATGAAGCAATTAAATCATCAGGATTAGATTTAGAAAATATGGATAAGAATAGAATTGGGGTACTTGTTGGTTCAGGTATTGGAGGATTCCAAACTATTGAAACTGAAATAACAAAGATGGCTACAGGTTCAAAAAGAGTATCACCATTTTTTATACCTATGGCAATAAGTAATATGGCAGCTGGTAATATATCTATAAGATATGGATTAAAAGGACCATCAACTGCAATAGTTACAGCTTGTGCTACAGGAACAAATGGAATAGGAGAAGCATTTAGACAAATAAAACATGGATATGTAGATGTAATGCTTGCAGGTGGAGTAGAAGCGCCAATAACTAAGATTGGAATAGAAGGGTTTGCAAGTCTTAAGGCTTTAAATCCATCAAATGATCCTAAGAGATCATCAATTCCATTTGATAAAGATAGAAGTGGTTTTGTAATTGGTGAAGGTGCTGGAATATTAGTACTTGAAAGCTTAGAGTCAGCACAAAAGAGAGGTGCTAATATATTAGCTGAGATTGTTGGATATGGAAGCACTTGTGATGCTTATCATATTACATCACCAGACCCAGATGGAGAAGGTGCATGTCGTGCTATGGTTGAAGCTATGGAAGAAGCATCAATAAAGCCAGAAGAAGTATCATATATAAATGCACATGGTACATCAACTCCTTTAAATGATAAATTTGAAACAGTAGCTATAAAAAGAGCTTTTGGAGATTTAGCATACAAGATACCTGTATCATCAACTAAATCAATGACAGGACATCTTTTAGGTGCAGCAGGAGCTATAGAAGCTATAATATGTATAGAAGCATTAAGAGATGGTTTCATACCTCCTACAATTGGTCATCAAACAAAAGATGAAGAATGTGATTTAGATTGCGTACCTAATGTTGGAAGACGTGAAGAATTAAGCTATGCTTTAACAAATTCATTAGGGTTTGGAGGGCATAACGCAACATTATTATTTAAGAAGTGGAATGAAAAATAGGAGGCTATTTTATGAATATTAACGAAGTGAAGGAACTTATTAAGCTTATAAATACTTCAGAGCTTGCATACTTTGAGTATAAAAGTGGAGATTCTCATATAAAAATGGATAAATCTTTAACTAGAGGATTAAATGTATCACCGAGCAAAGAAGTTAAGGGTGAAACTGTAACAGAGAAGATTCATTCAGAAAAAATGATAAGTGAAGTAATAGATGAAGTTAAGGAAGAAGTTAAAGAAGAACCACAAGACATCGAAGGAACAGTAGTTACGTCACCAATGGTTGGAACTTTTTATGGATCACCTTCACCAGATAGTGATAGTTTTGTAAAAGTTGGAGATAATGTTAAAAAAGGATCAGTACTTTGTATAATTGAAGCTATGAAACTTATGAATGAAATAGAAAGTGAAGTTTCAGGAAGTATAGTTCAAGTTTTAGTTAAAGATGGAGATATGGTAGAGTATGGTACTCCATTATTTAAGATAAGGGAGGATGTCTAATTATGATGGGAATAAAAGAAATAAAAGAAATATTACCTCATAGATATCCATTTTTACTTGTTGATAGAATTGTAGAAATGGAAGAAGGGAAAAGTGTTACTGGATATAAGAATGTAACTGCAAATGAGCAGTTTTTCCAAGGCCATTTTCCAGAAGAACCTGTTATGCCAGGCGTTTTAATACTTGAAGCTATAGCACAAGTTGGAGCAGTAGCTCTTCTTACAAAAGAAGAGTTTAAAGGTAAAATTCCACTTTTTGCTGGAGCTGATAAGGTGAGATTTAGACAAAAGGTAGTACCAGGAGATAAATTAGAATTAAATTGCGAAATTATAAAGCTTAGAGGTCCTGTAGGAATTGGAAAAGGTGTAGCTAAAGTAGATGGAAAGAAAGTATGTGAAGCAGAAATAATGTTTGCTATAGGATAGGTGAAGTATATGTTTAAGAAAGTATTAATTGCAAATAGAGGAGAGATAGCTGTAAGAATAATTAGAGCATGCAGAGAACTTGGAGTTGCAACTGTTGCTGTTTATTCTGAAGTAGATAAAGAAGCTCTTCACACACAACTTGCTGATGAGGCAATTTGTATTGGGGCATATCCTGCAAAAGATAGTTATCTAAACATAAAAAACATATTAAGTGCATGTGTTTTAACTGGTGCTGATGCTATTCATCCAGGGTTTGGATTCCTTTCAGAAAATGCTAAGTTTTCAAAGATGTGTAGTGAGTGTAATATTAAATTTATAGGACCAGATTACACATCTATAGAGCTTATGGGAAATAAAGCAAGAGCTAGAGAATTAATGAAAAGTGCAGATGTTCCTGTTGTTCCAGGTTTTGAAGGAACTATAGAAAATGAAGATCATGCATTAGATATTGCAAAAAATATAGGATATCCTATTATGATAAAAGCTGCTGCAGGTGGTGGCGGAAAAGGTATCAGAATAGCAAGAAATGATGAAGAATTTAGAAAGGGATATAATACTGCTAAATCAGAATCATTAGCTTGTTTTGGTGATGATACTTTATATATTGAAAAGTTTATTGAAAGACCAAGACATATAGAGTTTCAAATACTTGCAGATGAGAATGGAAATGTAGTGCATTTAGGTGAACGTGAATGTTCATTACAAAGAAAAAATCAAAAAGTATTAGAAGAAGCTCCATCTTCAATTTTAAGTGAAGAACTTAGAGCTGAAATGGGAGAAGTTGCAAAGAGAGCTGCTAAGGCTTGTAATTATAAAAATGCAGGAACAATAGAATTTTTAGTAGATAAAGACTTCAATTATTATTTCATGGAAATGAATACAAGAATACAGGTTGAACATCCTATAACTGAAATGGTAACAGGAGTAGACCTTTTAAAAGAGCAACTTAAAATAGCAAGTGGAGAACCTTTAAGCTTTATTCAAGAGGATATAAAGATAAAAGGTCATGCAATAGAATGTAGAATTAACGCTGAAGATCCTGAAAATGATTTTAGACCTTGTCCAGGACTTATAAATGAATTATATATACCAGGTGGGCTTGGAATAAGACTTGATTCTGCAATTTATTGTGGATATAAGATACCTCATTGCTATGATTCAATGCTTGCAAAACTTATAGCTTATGGAGAAAATAGAGACGAAGCTATAATAAGAATGAAAAGAGCATTAAGTGAGTTTGGGATTGGTGGAGTTAAGACAAATATAGAATTCCAATATTCGCTTTTAGAGATGGAAGAATTTTTAAATGGAGATTATGATACTGCATTTTTAGGAAATAAGATGGTGAATAAGTATGCTTAAGGATTTATTTAATAAAAAGAAGAATTATGGAACAGTTAAAAAAATAAATATAGAGTCAGATATAAAGCCAAATATCCCATCTGGAATGTGGACTAAATGTGACGGATGTCACTCGATAATATATCATGAAGATTTAGTCAAAAACAAATATGTTTGTACTAATTGTAATCATCATTTTAGACTTAAGGCTCATGATAGAGTAAAATTATTTTTTGATGATAATTCTTTTGAAGAATTTGATAAAGATTTAAGTACAAGAAACCCTCTAGACTTTGAAGGATATCAAAAGAAGTTAGAGGATGCTAAGAAAAGAACTAAAAGCAGAGAAGCTGTTGTAACAGGAACTGGTTTAGTTAATGGAATAAGAGTTTGTGCTGGAATAATGGATAGTTTCTTTATGATGGGAAGTATGGGAACTGTTGTTGGTGAAAAGCTAACTAGAATGATTGAATTTGCTATAAAGCATAAGCTTCCTGTTATTATATTTACAACTTCTGGAGGTGCTAGAATGCAAGAGGGAATATTTTCTCTTATGCAGATGGCAAAAGTTAGTGCAGCTCTTGCAAAACATAGTGAAGAAGGACTTCTATATATTACTGTACTTACAGACCCAACAACAGGTGGCATTACTGCAAGTTTTGCAATGGAAGGTGACGTAATATTAAGTGAACCTAATGCATTAATCGGATTTGCAGGAAGAAGAGTAATTGAAAACACTATCAAAGAAACATTACCAGATGATTTTCAAAAGGCAGAATTTCTCTTAGATAAAGGCTTTGTTGATAAGATAGTAAACAGAGAAGAGTTAAGAACTTGTGTATATAAGATACTAAGATTACATGAGGTGAATAGATATGAATAGAAGACTGGCAAGAAAGATGAAAGCATGGGATAAAGTATCTATTGCAAGACACAAAGATAGACCAACAGGGAAATTTTATATAGAAAATATCTTTGATGAATTTATAGAATTCCACGGAGATAGAAATTTTGGAGATGATAGTGCTATAATAGGTGGTATTGCTGAAATATCAGGCAGACCAGTGACTGTAATAGCTATAACTAAAGGTGAAAATACTAAAGAAAATATAGAAAGAAACTTTGGTATGCCAAGACCAGAAGGTTATAGAAAAGCATTAAGACTTATGAAACAAGCTGAAAAATTTAAAAGACCTGTTATATGTCTAATAGATACTCCAGGAGCTTTCTGTGGAGTAGATGCTGAAGAAAGAGGTCAAGGTGAAGCTATCGCTATGAATCTTTTTGAAATGAGTAAATTAAAAACTCCGATAGTATCAATAATTACAGGTGAAGGTGGAAGTGGTGGAGCATTAGCTCTTGCAGTTGGAGATTCTGTAGGTATGCTTGAACATTCAATATATTCAATACTATCTCCTGAAGGATTCGCATCTATCTTATGGAAAGATGGTGAAAGAGCTTCAGAAGCTGCTGAGGTTATGAAAATTACAGCAGAAGATTTAAGAGAGTTCAATATTATAGACTTTATAGTTAGAGAGCCTCATGGAGGAGCTCATAAAAATCCACAGCGTATGGCAAATAGTTTTAAAAGAGCAATATTATTAGAACTTAATAAATTAAAAGCAATTAATGAAGATGAACTTTTAGAAAAAAGATACAATAAGTTTAGAAACTTTGGGAAAAATTTATAAAAATTTCAATGAAAAGAATTAGAATAGTTAATTATTCTAATTCTTTTTTGAAATTTATTGACAGTTGTATTGTATTAGAAATAATATATAATTATAAATTATTTAATAATTTAATATTTAATGCAAAAATTTTATGAGGATGATGAAATGGATATTGAACTGAAAGAGAAAGTAAGAATTTTTATTGAACTAAACAATGAATTTAAAAAGAATTTAAGGTGGGATGGAAAAGATTTAAATTGTCTAGCATCTTTAATAGCAAATGGTTCTGATGAAGAAATTAATGAAACTAGAATAAAGGATATAAGGAAGTATATTAGAAAGAACACTAAATTTAATTCTAAATTCAGAGGAGAGTTTAAAAAGGTTTTCTCTATTCTTATGAATGGTAGAAAAGACTATAAGGAGGTCTTTTTAAATACCAAATATATAAATTCTTCATTGGTAGATAGAGGTTTTAAAGATAATAAAGAAACTCTTTATACGGCGTTTTTATTATCTAAAAGATTTAATGGTGATGAATTAGAAGAAAAATTAAATAGATTATTTGAAATAAAAGAAGTTATTAATGAAGAGCAGTACGATTTCTTTATGAAAGAGGATTATATAGTATATGTGTATCTGACGGCAATAGATAAAGAAATTAATGAGATAGTTCAAGATATAAAAAATATTGACTCAAAGATAGGAAAGATAAATTTAAAGGAAGTTAAGAGCCTTGATTCTTTTTATTTATCTTTACTTATTACAAATTCAGATATAGAGAAAAAAATTGAGAAGGTACTTAATATTAGGTGCAATCTTATAGATAGCTATAATTTTATAGAAGAAGATGTATATCCTCTTTTAGGATTAGCTTCAAGCTTTGCACTGGAAGATGAAGTTTTCGCTAAAGCAGTATGTGGTATATACGACATGCTAAAAGAAAAAAAGGATTTTAATAGCAAGGGAATATCTGAAAAAAATATTTTTAAAATATCGTTGTGTATTGTATTGATGAGATATCTAGAATACATTAAAGGTGATATAATAGATGTAGATACTGAGGAAGAAGATGATCTTATATATATTATAGAGGAGTATATAGCCTTTTCAATTATCTTATAAATCATAATCTTCCCTTAGGGAATGGAGAACGTAAAGATGAGAAATACTAGTACAGAAGTAGCAAAGATTGCTACAAGAATGGCAATTTCAAGTAGAGATGAAGAGGAAGTTTTAAAATTAAAATATAAGAAAAGTGATTATCTAGTAACTGCAGTTAATATTGGTGGAAATATCAATGATTCTATTCATACTATCTTAGAAAGAGCACTTGTTGCTTCTAAAAGAAATAATTTAATAAGAGAAGAACATATTCATGAAGGAGCTATAATAGGTGCAACTAGAGATGCTTTAATGCAAGTTCAAACTAGAGCAAGTGGCCAAAATGTTGGTGGGAAAATTGGTATAGCTAGAAGAGGAGAGCATATATCAGTTTGTATTTTTCTAAGTATAGGTCTTCTTCATTTAGATGAAGTAGTTATTGGAATTGGACATAGAGCAATTCCAATGTAGCATATGAACTCAAGGGTATCCTTGAGTTTGTTTATTTATATAAATAAAATTTCTTGATTACATAAAGATTATTTGATAAAGTTTACTTATCTTAAATTAACATAGAAAGAAGGAAACATAGTGTATATTGTTTTTGGAAATAAAATATTAGATACAAAAGAAATTGGAGAAAATATAGAAGAAAATACAGAATTTAAAGTTCTTAAAGATATGAGCAAAGGAACTAAAAGAGAGGATGTTTGTGCTTATAATTTAAGTATTCCAGTAGAATTATTAAATGAAGAGATAGATTCATCATATAACATAGAAGAACTTGATGAAGATACGTTATTTGAAGAGTATATGGCCAGTGCAGAAGAAATTGCTATGGAAATAGAAGAATTCCTACCAGAAGAAAGTAAAATTAGATTTGTAACATATAAGTGGGACCTTTCAGATAATGATGTTAGAGGAATTCTTGTTGTAGGTAATGATGAAATAACTGAAAATAAAATGATGGATGTTTTAAAAAGACTTTTAACTCAAGTAGAATAAGAAAAAATACCCTATGGTAATTTTACCATAGGGTATTTAATTTTTTATTATATAAATATATCATAGCTTTACTATTTTTCATTACATAATTCATAATATCTATTTATATTTTTGATTAAATTTTCTACACTAAAGTATCTTGCCTCTCTTATATATTCTTTTCCATCTATATATAATAATATCGCAGGAAAAGTAAATATACTAAAGCTTGCTAAAATTTCATCTGTATTAAAAGGTGGTATTTCATAAGCAGATATTTTAGGAAAATTCTTTAATGCCACTTCAAGTTTTTCTTTTATTGCACCACAAGCGCTGCATGTTGGTGAAGAAAAATAAAGTAAAGTTATTCCCTTCTTTTTTAATAAATCTTCAATAGTTTTTTCATCATTTACTATAACCATATAAACATCTCCTTTACTTAATATTATCATAGGTGTCAATGAAGAATTAATTTATATAAGTTTATAATAAATCTTCACATATACAAATATAAATAGAGTTAAGAATAATAAATATAGGTGGATTATGATTATAAAAGCAATAACTGTACCAACACCAAGGAGAATAAAGAAAAAGGTTAAAAATTTTTGTACAAAAGAAAGGATTGCAATGTATTCTCTCATAGGAGGTGGTATTTTAACTATATCTCTTACAGATACAGAACTTAAATCTTTATCTATAGGAGGACTTTTATATTGTGGTTTTACTTATGAAGTAATAGAAAGAACAGATCCAGAGATATTAAATATGATTTATAAAAATTATATTAGTCCATATTCTAGGTTATATTAATATATAACTATTACAGCAATTAACAGTATAATTAATATAAAGATATAGTTAGTATAAGCTAGATATAATATTAAATAATTATGATATAATTATTTAATATTAAGTTTAGAAAAGAGTGGAAAGAATGCGTAAACCATTAGCTGAAAAAATAAGACCTAATGAATTAAGTGAAGTATTTGGTCAAAAGCATATACTAGGAGAAAATAAAATTTTAAATAGAATAATTAAGAGTGGAACAATAAATAATATGATTTTTTATGGACCACCAGGGGTAGGAAAGACTACAGTTGCAAATATTATTTCTAATAAAATAAATAAAAAGTTCTATAAGTTAAATGCAACTACTGCTTCCTTAAAAGATATACAAGAAATAGGAAAAGAATTAGATACTTTCATGGGTAGAGATGGAGTAGTTCTTTATTTAGATGAGATTCAAAATTTTAATAAAAAACAACAACAGTCTCTTCTTGAATACATAGAGGATGGGAGAATAACTTTAATAGCATCTACTACAGAAAATCCTTATCATTATATTTTTAAGGCCCTTTTAAGTAGATCGACTATATTTGAATTTAAATCATTAGATGAGGAAGATGTAATTGATGCATTAAAGAGAGCTGTATTAATTGAAGAAGACTATGAAAATTTAAAAATAATAGTTAGTGATGAAGGATATAGATATTTTGCAGCAGCTTCTAATGGTGATGTTAGAAAAGCACTAAATGGGCTTGAAGTTGCAATAAATTCAACTAATCCTAATGAAAATGGAGAAATAATAATAGATTTAGAGGTAGCTAAAGAAAGTACTCAGACAAAGGTTGTAGCTTATGATATGAAAGGTGATAGTCACTATGATATATTAAGTGCATTCCAAAAGTCTATAAGAGGAAGTGATCCTAATGCTTCAATTCATTATTTAGCAAGACTTATTAAGGCTGGAGATCTAATATCTATATGTAGAAGGCTTCAAGTTATTGCAAGTGAGGATATAGGCCTTGCATATCCACAAGCTGCTATGATAGTAAAATCTTTAGTTGATTCTGCAAGGGAGCTTGGATTTCCTGAAGCTAGAATACCCCTTGCCGAAGCAACAATACTTTTAGCTACTAGTCCTAAATCCAATAAGGCTTATGTAGCTATAGATTCAGCTTTGCAGGATTTGGAAACAATGAAAATAGATGATATACCAAATACTTTAAAGGATGCTCATTATGGTGGTGCAAAGAGTCTTGGAAGAGGGATAGAATATAAATATCCTCATAATTATGAAAACTCCTATATAGAACAGCAATACTTACCTAATAATATAAAAAATAAAAAATATTATATACCAGGAGATAATAAATTTGAAAAGGGTATTGATAACTATTGGAAGGGTATAAAGGAAAAGAAATAATATTAAATATGATAAAAATGAATTTAATATGTATTTATAATAGTATTAAATAATTAAGATAGTACAAATTAAAAATAAAGTGAGTATTAACAAATTAAATAGTGTTAGTACTCACTTTTATTTATGTTGTATATAGTAACTTTATTTAATATATAGATTGCTAAACACTATTAATTTAATGAGTGTAGAAAACTATTGAAGTTTATTTTCTAATAGAATTATTACATAAATCTATTAGATTATTTGTATTATGATATTAATTTAATTTATCATTTGTATAAGTTGTATTCATAGTAATTTATTATTTATAAAGATACTTTAAAATATGCAGTATAGCAATTTATACTATTATGAAATATATATAATAACTTTTCATAAATTATTTACATAACGTTATTGACAATAACCGAGTGCTTTGGTAAGATATAATCATAAATCGTAGTAAGTTACTCTACTTTAAGGGGTGAATCAATGAAACTTTCAACAAAAGGAAGATATGGTGTAAAGGCTATGGTTGATCTAGCAATTAACTATGGAGAAGCGCCAGTATCAATAAAAACAATATCAAAGAGACAAAATATATCTGAATATTATTTAGAACAACTTTTTAGTCCCCTTAGAAAAGCAAAGCTTATAAAAAGTATAAGAGGTGCTCAAGGAGGGTATGTACTTAATAAGGAACCTAAATATATAAAGGTATCAGATATTATGTATGTTTTAGAAGGTCCTATTGAAGTGGCAGATTGTATAGATGGTTCAGAATGTAACAATATAGATTGCTGTGCAACTAGGATTCTTTGGAAAAAAATAAAAGATAGCATTGATAGTGTTATGGAATCAATAACACTTGAAGATATAGTTAATGATTATGAAATTATAAAGAAAAAGAATCAAGAGTTAAATCTTGTAGATAGAGGTGAATAGAAATGAGATCAGTATATATGGATTATGCTGCAACAACATACGTTAAACCAGAAGTTTTAGAAGAAATGCTTCCATACTTCACTAATAAATTCGGAAACCCATCTTCATTCTATGGAATATCAAGAGAAACAAAGATGGCAGTAGATAAAGCTAGAGGTCAAGTAGCTAAAGCATTAAATGCTGATATGAGTGAAATATACTTCACAGGTGGTGGATCAGAAGCAGATAACTGGGCAATAAAAGGTGTCTGTGCTGCTTATAAAAACAAAGGAAATCATATCATAACAACTAAAGTAGAACACCATGCTGTATTACATACTTGCCAATACTTAGAAAAGCAAGGTTTTGAAGTTACTTACTTAGATGTTGATGAAGAAGGCTTTATAAGAATAGAAGATCTTAAAAATGCAATTACAGATAAAACAATATTAGTATCTATAATGTTTGCTAACAATGAAATTGGTACAATAGAGCCAGTAAAAGAAATTGGTAAGATCTGTAGAGATAAAAAGATTCTATTCCATACAGATGCAGTTCAAGCAATTGGAAATGTTGAAATAGACGTTAAAGATATGAATATTGACTTATTATCACTTGCAGGTCATAAGATTTATGGACCAAAGGGAATAGGCGCACTTTATGTAAGAAAAGGTGTTAGAATACACAACCTAATCCACGGTGGTGGTCAAGAAAGAAATAGAAGAGCTGGAACAGAAAACATAGCTGGAATAGTTGGACTTGGAAGAGCAATTGAGCTTGCAACAAACAACTTAGAAGAACATGCTAAGAACATGACAGCTCTAAGAGATAAATTAATAGAAGGTTTATTAAGAGTTCCTTATACAAGATTAAATGGACCAAGAGGAGATAAGAGACTTCCAGGTAACGTAAATGTTTCATTTGAATTCATAGAAGGAGAATCAATACTACTTTCATTAGACTTTGAAGGAGTATGTGCATCAAGTGGTAGTGCTTGTACATCTGGATCATTAGATCCTTCACATGTATTACTTGCTATAGGATTACCTCATGAAAAAGCTCATGGATCGTTGAGATTAACATTAGGTGATGGATCAACTGAAGAAGATGTAGATTATGTTTTAGAAGTTGTACCACCAATTATAGAAAGACTTAGAAAGATGTCACCATTATGGACTGACTTTATTAAGAAGGGAGAAAATTAATTATGATATATAGTGAAAAGGTAATGGATCACTTTAGAAATCCAAGAAATGTAGGAATTATAGAAGATGCAAATGGTATAGGAGAAGTTGGAAACGCTAAATGTGGAGATATCATGAGAGTATACCTTAAGATAGAAGATAATAAGATTTTAGATGCTAAGTTTGAAACATTTGGTTGTGGATCAGCAATAGCTTCATCATCAATGGCTACAGATTTAATTAAAGGAAAGACAATTGAAGAAGCTTGGGAACTTACAAACAAAGCAGTTGCAGAAGCTTTAGATGGACTTCCACCAGTAAAAATGCACTGTTCAGTTTTAGCTGAAGAAGCAATCCACAAAGCTATAAACGACTATAGAAAAAAAGAAGGTTTAGAAGCTTGGGATTTTGAAGAGCACGGAGACGATTTACACGACCACATTCACGGAGAAGAATAGGTGATATAATGGAAAAGAAAAAGGTTGTTGTAGGTATGAGCGGCGGAGTTGATAGCTCCGTCGCTGCTTACCTTTTAAAGAAACAAGGATATGATGTAATAGGCATTACTATGAAACTTTGGCAAGGAGATAAAGAATACGAAGAAAAAGAAGGTGGATGCTGTTCTCTATCATCTGTAGAGGATGCTAGAAGAGTTTGTGAAAAATTAGATATACCTTTCTACGTATTAAACTTCAAAGATTCATTTAAAGAGAATGTAATTAAATATTTTGTCCAAGAATACATAGATGGAAAGACACCAAATCCATGTATTGCTTGTAATAAACACTTAAAGTTTGATGAACTTCTAAGAAAAGCAAGAGGAATAGGTGCAGAGTATGTTGCGACAGGTCATTATGCGAAGATTGAAGAAAGAGATGGAAGACATCTTTTAATAAGATCTGATGATGATAGAAAAGATCAGACATATGCTTTATATAATTTTACGCAAGATCAATTAGCACATACATTGATGCCATGTGGTGAATTCACTAAAGATAAAATAAGAGAAATTGCAAAAGAGATAGGGCTAGCTGTTCATAATAAGAAAGACAGTGAAGAAATATGTTTTATTCCTGATAATAATCATGGAAGATTTATAAAAGAAGAGCGTCCAAAGGCAGTTAAACCAGGTAATTTTGTAGATAGTAAAGGTAATATACTAGGACAACATAAAGGGATAGTATACTATACTATAGGTCAAAGAAAAGGTCTTGGAATAGCACTTGGAAAGCCTGTATTTGTAACAGATATAAGACCTAAGACTAATGAAGTTGTTTTAGGGTCTGAAGAAGCTATCTTTAAAACAGATTTAGTTGCAAAGGATGTAAACTTTATTCCCTTTGATGAATTAAAGGGTGATATGAATGTTCAAGCAAAGGTTAGATATGCAGCAAAACCTGCAGATGCAGTAATTTCACCTCTTCCAAATGGAAAGATTAAGGTGTCATTTAAAGATAAGCAAAGAGCAATAACAAAAGGCCAATCAGTAGTGTTTTATGATGGCCAAATTGTTGTTGGCGGTGGAATAATCGAAGGATTAGCATAAATTTTAAGACTAGAGAATTTTCTCTAGTCTTTTTTTGTTTATATACAATTAATGGATCAATATATTTTATTTTTAAGTTTAAAAATGGAAATAATGGGTAAGCTAAGTATATTAAGGTTAGGAGGGTTAATTATGCTTAGAAGCAAGGATTTCTATATGAAGAGTGTTTATGATGTTAATGGTAAAAAAATAGGAATTGTAGAGGACCTTTTTATTAACTTTTTTGAAGGGAAAATCATTGGAATTAATATTTCTAATTATTCGTTATTCTCTAAAAAGAACTTCATTAATTGTGAGGATATTATATCTATAGATAAAGACATTGTAGTAAGAAAAAGTATTCAAGGGGATGGGCTTAAGTTAAAGAGTGTTAAAGGTATGGAGATAATTGATTTAAATGGTGATATAAGAGGGGTAATGGAAGATCTGATAATTGAAGAAAATGATTTTTCAATTAAGGGTATACTGGTTAGTACTGGGGTCATAGAAAGACTTTTAAAAGGAAAAGATATTTTGCTTGTAAATGAATGCATTTTAGGTGAAGAATATATATTATATATTGGCAAAAGTGGTGTAACGTTAAAAGCTATGCCTAGAAAGGGAGAGAAAAATGAGATTTCCAATTAAAAATAAATCATTAATGATAAGAATATTTATAGTGATCTTCTTAATCATAGCTGTAGTTTTATATTTTAATTGGAGTGTATTTAGAGATGTAGTAAATATAATAATTATATCAGCAATATTAGCTTACGTTCTAAAGCCACTAAGAGATTTTCTTTCTGATAAATGGATGATATCAAAGAGAACATCAACACTTATAGTTATGCTTGGGATATGCTTTTTAATAGTATTATTATTTTCAATATTAATACCAAAATTTATGAAGGAAATGGGTAACTCCGTAACTATAATAGATGAACTATCAGATTATTTGAATAATATAGGAGAAAAAATAAAAGCAAATGATTCATCCATTGCAATTACAATATATGAAGAATTAGAAGTAAAGTTATGGGGCGGTATCATGGCATTATCTCACAGTGCTATAAACTGGATTATAAACTTTACAAGTAATATAGTATCAATAGCAATTATACCTATAGTTGCATACTATTTTTTATCTGATGGAGATAGTGTATCAAATAAAATGTATTTATTAATTCCTATTGAAAAAAGAAATATAACTAGAAAAATTATAAATGATGTAAATTTACTCCTTGAAAGATATATAATAAGCCAAGTGATGCTTTCTTTAGCAACTGGAGTTATGTGTTTTATTTTATTTTTGTCTTTAGGCGTTAAGTTTCCTCTTATACTATCCATAATAAATGGAGTATTTAACATAGTACCGTATTTTGGAGCATTTTTTGGAGGAATACCAGCTGTTCTTATAGCCTTTGTTGATTCTCCTGTTAAGGCTTTGTGGGTTGTGATTGGAATATTAGTAATTCAACAGATAGAAGGAAATATATTAGCTCCAAAAATAACAGCAGATAGTACTAACATACACCCTCTAATAATTATCATATTATTACTAATAGGGGAGAAGGCTGGAGGCGTAGCAGGGATGATTCTAGCTGTACCTATAGGGGTAATATTAAAGGTAATACATGATGATCTAAATTACTACTTGTTTTAACATATGTATATTTGTAGAAAAACAACAAATAATTATTAAAAATATTGACATATTTAAGTATATAAAATATAATTTCTTTAGTAAATTGAATATTTAGCTATGACTGGGATGAGTAGATTTGAATTTGTTTTTTTAGAGAGGAAGTGGATGGTGAAAACTTCTAAATGAATCATTTTGAAGCTACCCATGAGCTATAACCATTTAAAGAGATGTAAATTAATTTTACATAATTAGGGTGGTACCGCGGAAGAGTTAGCTTTCGTCCCTTGTTGTTATTTTGGGATGAGGGCTTTTTTTATTGTAATGGAGGTAAGATATATGAAGTATATGGGAACAAATGAGCTTAGAGAAGCTTATTTAAGATTTTTTGAAGGTAAGGATCATTTAAGACTAAAGAGTTTTCCTTTAGTTCCAAAGAATGATAAGAGTTTATTATTAATTAATGCAGGTATGGCACCACTTAAGCCATATTTCACAGGTTTACAAGAGCCACCAAAGAAGAGAATTACAACTTGCCAAAAATGTATAAGAACAGGAGATATCGAGAATGTAGGTAAGACTTCAAGACACGGTACTTTCTTTGAAATGCTTGGTAACTTCTCTTTTGGAGACTATTTTAAAGAAGAAGTAATTCCATGGGCTTGGGAATTCATAACAGAAGTATTAAAAATGCCAAAGGATAAATTATATGTAACAATATATTTAGATGATGATGAAGCATTTGAAATATGGAAAAACAAAACTGATATAGATACAAGCAGAATATTTAGACTTGGAAAAGAAGATAACTTCTGGGAACATGGTGCAGGTCCATGTGGTCCATGTACAGAGATTCACTTTGAGAGAGGTGTAGATGTAGAACCAGTTAAAACTGCTGAAGAATTTGTAAAAGCTAGTGATGAAGATAGAATAATAGAATTCTGGAACTTAGTATTTACACAATTTGATGGAGATGGAAAAGGTAATTATGAAAGATTACAAAATCCTAACATAGATACAGGAATGGGACTTGAAAGACTTGCTACATTAATGCAAGGTGTTGAAAATATATTTGAAATAGATACTGTTAAAAATATATTAGGTAGAGTTTCAGAACTTGCAAATGTTAAATATGGAGAAGACGCTACAAAAGACATATCACTTAGAATAATAACAGACCACGTTAAGTCAGTTACTATGATGATTTCAGATGGTGTTCAACCAAGTAATGAAGGAAGAGGATATGTACTTAGAAGACTTCTAAGAAGAGCTGCAAGACATGGAAGAGTTCTTGGAATAAAAGGATTATTCTTAAAGGATATCGTAGAATCAGTAGTTGAAAACTATGGCGTTGAATATGATGAACTTATTGCTAAAAAAGATTACATTGAAAAAATTGTTACGTTAGAAGAAGAAAGATTTAATGAAACAATAGATTCAGGAATGGGAATACTTTTAGGATACATTGAAGAATTAGAAAAAGAAAACAAGAATGTATTAAGTGGAGAAAAAGCATTTAAGTTATATGATACTTATGGATTCCCTTATGAATTAACAGAAGAAATATTAGAAGAAAAGAATATCACAATAGATAGAGAAGCTTTTGATAAGGAAATGCAAGAGCAAAGAGAAAGAGCTAGAAGTGCTAGAGGAGAATTCACTTACATGGGAAGTGAAGAAACACCAATAAATTTAGTTGATAGTGATATAGAGTGTGAATTCGTAGGATATGACAAGAATGAAGCTGTTGGAAAGATAGTATTCTTAGCAACAGATGAAGCGGTTGTAGAAGAATTAAAAGAAGGACAAAAAGGATATATTGTTACTGACAAGACACCTTTCTATGCAGAAATGGGAGGTCAAGTAGGTGACAAGGGTACTATAAAGGGTCATGATTTTGAAGCTTATGTATATAACACTAAGAATAATGTTGGTGGAAAAACTATTCATTATGTAAAAATCAATAATGGAATAGTAAAATTAAATGAAGAAGCAGAATTAAAGATAGATGTAAAGAGAAGAAATAATATACGTAAAAATCATACAGCAACTCATATGCTACATGAAGCACTAAAAGAAGTTTTAGGAGATCATGTTAACCAAGCTGGATCATTTGTTGATGATGAAAGATTAAGATTTGACTTTACTCACTTCCAAGGCTTAACTGAAGAAGAGCTTCAAAAAGCAGAAAATTTAGTTAATGAAAAGATAATGGAAGTATATAGCGTTGATACAGATCTTATGACATTAGAAGAGGCAAGAGAAAAGGGTGCTATGGCTTTATTTGATGATAAATATGGAGATAAGGTTAGAGTTGTATCAGTTGGAGATTATTCAATGGAACTTTGTGGAGGAACTCACGTTTTAAACTCAGGGGAAATTGGATTATTTAAAATAGTTAATGAAGCTGGAGTTGCAGCAGGAGTAAGAAGAATAGAAGCATTAACAGGATTTGCAGCAATAAAGTATGTTGAAGAAAAGCAAAAAATGCTAAAGGAAGCATGTGTTGCATTAAAATGTAATGAAAAAGAAATAATAAATAAGATTTCTACTCAAACAGCAGAAATAAAAGAAAAAGAAAAAGAAATTGCAGAATTAAAGTCAAAGCTTACAAGCGGTGCTGAAGATGATATATTAAATTCAGCTAGAGATATAAATGGTATTACTGCAATAGCATATGCATTAGAAGATGTTGATGGAAATGCATTAAGAGACTTAGGGGATAAGATAAGAAATAAGGCTCCAAAATCAGTAGTTGTATTAATAAGTAAAGTAAGTGATAAGGTAAATCTAGTTGCAATGGCAAGTAAAGATGCAGTAGCATCAGGAATTCATTGTGGTAAAATAATTAAAGAAGTAGCATCAGTAGTTGGTGGCGGTGGAGGTGGAAGACCTGACATGGCTCAAGCTGGTGGAAAGCTTCCTGAAAAAATAAATGAAGCTATCGATAAATCATATTATGTAATTGAAACTTTAGTAAAATAGTGTACTTTTAAAAAGATATGGGTTATAATTATTTTATAAGATATGAATATAAAAGAATAAATATGGAGATTACTATTAATAATATATATAAATTTCCTTTAACAATAAGGTAAGGGGGTGAGCTGCTAGGAAAGCAGCATAGAATATGAGTAATAATTTAGAGCATACAATGCAATTTGATTTATCAAAAAATAAAGAAGTGCTAACAAAAGCCATTTTAACTGAGGTTTATAATTCGCTTCAAGAGAAGGGGTATAATCCAATTAATCAGCTTGTTGGTTATCTAATATCAGGAGACCCTACTTACATTACAAATTACAACGGAGCAAGAGCTTTAGTAAGAAAACTTGAAAGAGATGAAATTCTTGAAGAAGTTATAAAATCTTATTTAGAGATAAAATAAAAAAAGTGCCCTGTTGAAGGGCACTTTTTATTTTCAAGGAGATAATATGAGAATATTAGGATTAGATGTTGGGCAAAAAACAGTTGGGGTTGCTATTTCAGATCCTTTAGGATTTACTGCACAAGGAATAACAACTATAAGAAGAACTAAAAAAAGTGAAGATGTAGAAGCTGTAAAGAGAATATGTAATGAGTATTCTGTAGAAACTATAGTTATTGGATTACCTAAAAATATGGATGGTTCAATTGGATTTGCAGGAGAAAAGATACAAGAATTCAGTGAATTATTAAAAGAGTCTATAGATTTAGAAATAGTATTTTGGGATGAAAGACTTACAACTGTTGCAGCACATAGGGCGATGCTTGAGGCTGATTTATCAAGAGGAAAAAGAAAAAAGATAGTTGATAAAGTAGCAGCAACCTATATTTTACAAGGATATTTAGATAGAATATCAAAACGTTAAATAATTATTAATTAAAAATAATTATTGACAATACTTTACTATAGTAATTAAAATAAAGAAAAAGGAGAGAATAAATATGGAAAAAGATATAGAATACATTGATTTATTAGATGAAGAGGGAAATGAGTTATCATTTAAAGTGATTAGCTTTTTTAAGATAGATGATTTAAATAGTGAATATGTAGTTTTAACTCCAGCTGATGAAGAGGGAGATGAAGCAGTAGTTCTTAAAGTTGAAAAGGATGAAGATGGAAGCGATAACCTTATAAATATAGAAGATGAAGCTGAATTTGCAATGGTAGAAGAAGCTTATAATTTATTAATGCAAGAAGATTAGAACATGGAAAGAGGTGTTGTAAATGGGAAGCTTAATTTCAGTGGATATGCAAGAACTTAAAGAAGATTTAAAGAAAAAAGGATATAAATTAACTCCTCAAAGAAGAGCTATAGTTGATACTATAATAAAAAATGAAGGCAAACATTTAACTGCCGAAGAAATATATGATGAGGTAAAAAAAGATTGTCCTGAAATAGGCTTAGCTACAGTTTATAGAACGGTATTATTACTTGAGGAAGTAAAATTATTATCTAGATTAGATTTAAGCGATGGATGTAGTAGATATGAAATTATTCACCAAGATGAAGAACATAGACATCACCATTTAATATGCAATCAATGTAACAAAGTTTTTGAAGTTGAAGAAGATTTATTAGATGAATTAGAACAAAGAATAGAAACAAAATATGGGTTTAAAATACAAGATCATAGTGTAAAATTCTTTGGAATCTGTGAAGAGTGTATGAAGAAAAATAAAGAATAATTAAAGGAATCCTCTCAAATATAAAAGAGATGACATCCTTTGTTTATACATATTTTAAATAAGGAGGGGAAATATGAAGAATGAAAGAGCTAAGGTTAAAATCATTCCTTTAGGTGGAATAGATGAAATCGGGAAGAACCTTACAGTTGTAGAATATAAAGATGATATCGTAATTATAGACTGCGGCTTGAAGTTCCCAGATGTTGATATGTATGGAATAGATATAGTTATACCAGATATATCATACCTATTAAAAAATAAAGATAAAATTAGAGGGATATTTTTAACTCACGGACATGAAGATCATATAGGAGCACTTCCATATGTTTTAAAACAATTGGATATACCTATATATGGAACTAAACTTACTCTAGGAATTGTAGAAACAAAGTTAAGAGAACACGGACTTTTAGCTACTACAAAATTATTTAGAGTAAAACCTAAAGATAAAATAAAATTACAAAATGTAACGGTTGAATTTATTAAAACTAATCACTCAATAGCTGATTCAGTTGCAATAGCAATACACACTCCACTTGGAGTTGTTCTACACACAGGAGACTTTAAGATAGATCATACTCCAATAGATGGTGCTAGAACAGATTTTGCAAGACTTGCGGAACTTGGAAGAAAAGGTGTTCTTGTAATGATGGCAGACTCTACAAATGTAGAACGTCCAGGTTATACTAAATCAGAAAGTGTAGTTGGTGATACTTTAAAACGATTATTTGGAAGAGCAAAGGGTAGAATTTTAGTTGCTACTTTTGCATCAAATATTCATAGAATTCAACAAATAATAACTGCAGCAGAAATGTATGATAAGAAGGTTGCAGTATCTGGTAGAAGTATGGAAAATATCGTTCAAGTTGCGATAGATCTTGGATATTTAAAATTACAAAAAGATACTTTAATAACAATTGATGCAACACAAAAATACAAAAATGAAGAAATAGTTATTATAACTACTGGAAGTCAAGGAGAACCAATGTCAGCACTTGCTAGAATGGCGGCTTCAGAGCATAGAAAAATTACAATAGTTGAAGGGGATACTGTTATAATATCAGCAACTCCAATACCAGGTAATGAAAAATTAGTATCAAAGGTTATAAATCAATTATTTAAAAAAGGTGCAGAAGTTATATACGGTTCTGATGAGAATGTTCACGTTTCAGGTCATGCTTGTCAAGAAGAATTAAAGCTTATACAAACTATAGTAAGACCTAGATTCTTTATACCTGTACATGGTGAGTATAGACATTTAAAGCAACATGCAGAGCTTGCTGTTAGCGTTGGATTAAATCCAAGAAACTATGTATTACCAGAAACAGGAGATCAAATTGAAATAACACGTAATTCAATAAAGAAAAATGGATCTGTAACATCAGGTCAAGTACTTGTTGATGGATTAGGTGTAGGAGATGTTGGTCATATAGTTTTAAGAGACAGAAAACATCTTTCACAAGATGGTATATTAACAGTTGTCGTAACTTTAGATAGGGAGAGTGCATCAGTTATTGCAGGTCCTGATATAATCTCAAGAGGTTTTGTATACGTAAGAGAATCAGAAGGACTTATGGATGATGCAAGAGAAATTGTTAAGGCAGTCTTGAGTGAATGTGAAAAGTCAAAGATTACTGATTGGGCAACTATAAAGAGTAGAATTAGGGATGAACTTAGAAACTTCTTATATGAAAAGACTAAGAGAAAACCTATGATACTTCCAATAATAATGGAAATTTAATTAAATAAGTGGTTCATTTAGCAATCATTTATATTGACTTTTTAAAAAGTAAAGATTAGAATATAAATTAGTGCGAGAATTGGGTACACAAGTATCCAATTTTCTTTTTGAAAAAAAATATTATAGGTTTACATAGAAAAATAACAAAAGTAAAGCTAAAAAGTGGAGGAATATAATGGAATTAATTAAAAGAGAAGATATTAGAAATATAGCTATCATAGCCCACGTTGACCATGGTAAGACTACTTTAGTAGATGCGTTATTAAAAGATAGCCATACTTTTAGATCAAACGAAAAAGTACAAGAAAGAGCTATGGACTCAAATGACTTAGAAAAAGAAAGAGGAATCACAATTCTTTCAAAAAATACTGCAGTACATTACAATGGAGTAAAAATCAATATTGTTGATACTCCAGGACATGCTGACTTTGGTGGAGAAGTTGAACGTGTACTTAAAATGGTTGACTCAGTATTATTAGTTGTTGATTCATATGAAGGACCAATGCCTCAAACTAAATTCGTTCTTAAGAAGGCATTAGAATTAGGATTAAGACCAGTAGTTGTTATAAATAAGATAGATAAGCCAGATGCTAGACCAGAAGCTGTTATTGATGAAGTATTTGAATTATTCTTAGAATTAGGAGCTGATGACGAGCAATTAGATTTCCCAATAATCTATGCTTCAGCAAGAGATGGTTTTGCAAGACACAATGTAGAAGATACAAATGAGAATATGACTCCTCTATTCGATACAATTTTAGAACGTGTTCCATGTCCAGAAGGATATGCAGACGGACCATTACAAATGCTTGTTACAACATTAGATTCAAATGAATATGTTGGTAGAATAGCAATTGGTAAAATCCATAGAGGAACAGTTAAAAAGAACCAACCTATAGTTTTAGTAAGACAAGATGGAAGTACATCAAACTATAAAGCTACATCATTATTTGGATATAACGGATTAAAGAGAGAAGAAGTTGAAAGTGCTTCAATCGGAGATATAATAGCTCTAAGTGGTGTAGGTGATGCTAATATTGGAGAAACAATAGCTGATTCACAAAATCCAGAAGCGCTTCCATTTGTAGAAATTGATGAACCAACACTTAGCATGAACTTCATGGTAAATGATTCACCATTTGCAGGTCAAGAAGGAGATTTCATAACTTCAAGACACTTAAGAGATAGATTAATGAAAGAACTTGAAACAAACGTAAGTTTAAGAGTGAGAGAAATAACTCCAGATTGTTTCGAAGTTTCAGGTAGAGGAGAATTACACCTTTCAGTATTAATCGAAACAATGAGAAGAGAAGGATACGAATTACAAGTATCAAAGGCTAACGTTATCTTCAAAGAAGAAAACGGAAAGAAAGTAGAACCAATGGAATACTTAACTATAGATGTACCTGAAGAGTTCATGGGACCTGTAATGGAAAAGCTTGGACCAAGAAAAGGTGAGATGGTTAATATGACATCAGCAGTAAATGGTTATACTAGATTAGAATTCGTAATACCAGCTAGAGGTCTTATTGGATTTAGAAATGAATTCATGACAGATACAAAGGGTAATGGAATAATGAATCACGTATTCCATGGATATGCACCATATAAGGGTGAAATTCCAGGAAGAAGTAGAGGATCAATAGTATCATTTGAACAAGGAGATGCTATTGCATACGGATTATTTAATGCTCAAGAAAGAGGATCATTATTTATAGATGCTGGTGTACCAGTATATCAAGGAATGATCGTTGGAGTATGTGGAAGAGCGGAAGATATAGATATAAATGTATGTAAAGGTAAGAAACTTACAAATACAAGATCATCAGGTGCTGATGATGCAGTTAAATTAGTACCACCAATAAAGATGACTCTAGAGAAAGCTTTAGAATTCATTAATAGCGATGAATTAGTTGAAGTAACTCCACAAAATGTAAGAATGAGAAAAACTATCTTAGATAGTGCTGAAAGAAGAAGAAGAACAAGCAGAAGTAAGAAGTAATTACCCTAATTTTATCTTTATAAATTGAAAAAAAAGTATTATAATAAAGTGAATAGCCTAAATACTGGCTATTTACTTTTATATATAGGGGGATTTTATGAAGAAATCTAAAATAATCTTAATAGTTTTTGTGCTCTTAATAATATTATTAGGTGCTACTGTTTTTATGTACACTAGAACTATAAATCATCCCTTAAAATCGGATAAAGATAGTATAGTAGTTGAAGTTAACGAGGGAGAAGGATTTTATACGTTACTTAATGAACTTAAGGAAAAGGGTTTGATTGATAATGAAATTTTTATAAAAGTTTATTTGAAATTAAATAAAGTTGTTCCAAAGGTTTCAAAAGGTACATATACAATTAAAACAGATGTAAGTTTAAGCGAATTCTTAAAGACGTTAGAAACTGAAAATGCTGTTAAAGTTGTTATTCCAGAAGGATATACAGTAACTCAAATAGCTGAAGTTCTTGAAAAATATGGATTGTTTTCAAAAGAAGACTTTTTAAAAGCAGTTAGCGAGTATCCTCTTCCAGATTACATAAAGAAAGATAACAAAAGAAGATATGCATTAGAAGGATTTTTATTCCCAGATACATATTCATTCCCAATTGGGGTTAAGCCAGATACGGTTATAAAAACTATGCTTGACAAATTCAAATCTGTAATGAAAGAAGCGGAAAAGGAAGCAGGGGTGACTGTTCCTACAAACCAAATAGATGAAGTAGTAACTAAAGCGTCGTTAATTGAAAGAGAAGCTAGAACAGAAAGAGATAGACCTCTTATAGCATCAGTTATTGATAATAGAATTAAAAAAGGTATGCCTCTTCAAATAGATGCAACTGTTATTTATGCATTAGGGAAGCATGTAGATAAAGTATTATATAAGCATTTAGAAGTAAACTCACCATATAATACATATAAAAATAAAGGACTACCAGAAGGACCTATAGCAAGTCCAGGAAAGCCTTCATTAATTGCAGCACTTAAGCCAGCAAAAACAGACTATTTATATTATCTACTAGATCCTAACACTGGAGAACACTATTTTACAAGTAGCTATCCAGATTTTGAGAAAAAGAAAGTCGAATTTGGATATTAAATTATCTTGGAGGAATATATGAGCGGAATTACTTATGACTATATGGAAGAATATTTAAGAGGACTAATTGGAGAAAGTAGTGGAAAACTTAAAGAATTAGAAGATTTCGCAAAAGAAAATGGAGTTCCGATAGTTCAAAAAGAAGCTGGAAAGTTTTTGGAATTTATGGTTAGTATGAAAAAGCCATTAAAAATTTTAGAACTAGGAACTGCCATAGGATACTCTTCTATACTTATGTATGATGCTTCAAAAACAAATCCTGATATTGTTACCATAGAGAGAAGCAAAGAGATGATCGAACTTGCAAAGGAAAATATTAAAAGATTTAATCTTGAAGATAAGATTACTATAAAAGAAGGGGATTGCCTTGAAGTATTAGAAAATCTTGATGAAAAGTTTGATTTAATATTTATGGATGCAGGAAAAGGACATTATAATCATTTCTTGCCACATTGCTTAAGATTACTAAAAGAAGATGGAATTATAATAGCTGATAATGTATTATTTAGAGGAATGGTTCCATCACAAGAGTTAGTAAAAAGAAGAAAGATTACAATAGTAAAAAGAATGAGAACATACTTAGAGATGGTTTCAAATGATGAAAATTTAATAACCTCTGTCATTCCGATGGGAGATGGTATTGCGATAACTAAAAGGAGGTAGGTTTAAAGATGAGAAAACCTGAAATTTTAGCACCAGCTGGAAATTTAGAAAAACTAAAAATTGCTATAGATTTTGGAGCAGATGCTGTATATATAGGTGGAAGTAGATTAAATTTAAGAGCTTTTGCTGGAAACTTTACAAATGAAGAAATAGCTGAGGCAGTTAAATATTGTCATGATAGAGAGAGAAAGCTTTATGTGACAATGAATGTATTTCCACGTAATTTTGATTTAAATGGAATGGAAGATTATATAAAAGGATTAGAGGCTTTAGGAATTGATGCTATAATAGTAGCTGACCCTGGAATAATAGCAGTAGCTAGAGAAGTAGCACCTAACTTAGAAATACACTTAAGTACACAAGCTAACACTGTAAACTGGAAAGCAGCTAAGTTCTGGTATGATTTAGGTGTTAAGAGAATAGTACTTGCAAGAGAAATGACTTTTAATGAAATTCATGGATTTAGAGATAATCTTCCAGAAGGATGCGACTTAGAAGGTTTTGTACATGGTTCAATGTGTATGGCTTATTCAGGAAGATGTCTAATTTCTAATTATATGTTAGGAAGAGATTCTAATAAAGGGACATGTGCTAATGTTTGTAGATACAAATATTTCTTAGTTGAAGAAACAAGACCAGATGTTTACTTCCCTGTTATAGAAGATGATAAAGGAACATATATAATGAATTCAAAGGATTTATGTATGATTCACCATATACCTGAATTAGTTCAAAGTGGAATATATTCATTTAAAATTGAAGGAAGAATGAAAAGTGAATTCTATGTTGCTTCAGTAGTTAAAGCATATAGAGAAGCATTAGATAGTTACTGGGAAGATCCAGATAATTATAAATTCAAACAAGAATGGATGGATATCTTATTAAAAGTTAGCCATAGACCATATCATACAGGATTCTTCTTTGGAAAGACAGGAGAACAAAATTATGATGATTCATCATATATAAGAGATTATGATATAGTAGGAATAGTAAAAGAATTTGATGAAGAGACTATGACTGCAACTATAATGCAAAAAAATAGAGTGTTTGAAGGAGATAATGTTGATATACTAAGACCTTATACACCTAATTTCTCAATAAAGATGAACTCAATGTATGATGTAGAAAAAGATGTTGAGACTAATGTTGCTAATAGAGCACATATGATCTTTAAGATGAAGGTTGATACACCTCTAAAAGAAAATGATATGCTAGTAAGAGGAAAACAAACTTTAAAAATTGGAGACAAATAGGAGGCAAATTAATGAAAAAACCTATACTTATTGGAATAACTGGAGGGACAGGTTCAGGTAAAAGTACCATAGCAGATGAAATATATAATAGCTTTAGTGAAGACTGTATAGCTATGATACAACAAGATGCATATTATAAGGATCAAAGCCATTTAACAATGGAAGAAAGAACAAAAACAAACTATGACCATCCAAGAGCATTTGATAATGATTTATTAATAGATCATTTACATTGTTTAATGAATGGAGAGCCAATTAGAAAGCCTATATATGACTTTACTATACATAATAGATCAGAAGAAAAAATAAATGTAGAGCCTAGAGATATAATAATAGTTGAAGGTATTCTTGTACTTGAAGATGAAAGAATAAGAGATCTTTTAGATATAAAAGTATATGTAGATACAGATGCTGATATAAGAATATTAAGAAGATTGGTTAGAGATATAAATGAAAGAGGAAGAGATGTTGATTCTGTAGTAGAACAATACCTTTCGGTAGTTAGACCTATGCATATGCAATTTATTGAACCAACAAAAAGATATGCTGATATAATTGTTCCAGAAGGTGGACACAATAAAGTAGCCATAGATATATTAGTTTCAAAAATTAAAGATACATTAAAATAATTTGTATAAAACACCTTTTCTTAGTCAAGAATTAGCTAAGGGAGGTGTTTTCCTTTTATGAAGAGAATGGATTTAAATAGAGGTAAGGCTTTATTAGCTCTTCTAATGACAATATTTGCTGGATTAGCAGTTAGATTATATTTTTTAAATGTTCATCCTACAGAAAGAGTAGAAGCGAATTATAAGAATCATCAGACTGAAAGCATAAGTGATAGTAAATATATGCTATTAGATACAAATGGTAAAGATTTAGTAGAGTATGAAAAAAAATATGTATTAGTGATAGATTCAAAACCTTTTAGTTTAAATAATTATGGGGAAACTTTAGAGGATTTAATGGCTTTAAACTTTATTATGAAGGGAGAAAATAGTGATTTTAATTATACTGATGTAATGAAAAGTCAAGGGAAATTATATTACACTATTTCAGAAGAGACTTATAATAAAATAAATAAATTAGATAATTTAAAAGGAGTATATACCTTTATTAGCGATAAAGTGGATAGAAAAGAAGCTTGGTCTGTAAATGGTATGTTGTCAAATATAACTGATAAAAATATAGTACAGGGATCTATAGAAGAAGAAATATATAATAATATAAAGAATAATGAAATTCCTAAAAAGAATTTTTATCTTGATGAAAAAAATGTTTATGCAGATGATGAACTTGTTATAAATGATAATAATAGAAATGTAAAGCTTACAATAGATAAAGAATTCGATAGTAAGATTAGAGATGTATTATCAAAAGAAGAGTATCAAAAATATAAAAATATAGGCGTAACTATTATGGAAAGTAATAGTGGAAAAATTAAAGCTTTAGTTCAAAAAAATGAAAGTGAAGCTAATATAAATTTAGGAATAGAAGGAATAGGTTATGAACCAGGGTCTATTTATAAGCTTATAACATATGGAGCATCTTTAGAGGAAGGACTTATAACTCCTTATAATACAGTATCTTGTAATGGGAAGATGTGTAATGGCAAAGTTCATGGAACACTTACAATAAATCAAGGTCTAATAAAATCTTGTAATGATGTATTTGGAGCTATAGGACGTAAAGTTGGATATGATAAATTGATGGAGTATAGTGAAAAATTGGGGTTATTTAAAAGGGTTATAGGAATACAAGGGGAAGGAAGAAACGAAACTTCAGGAGTAAAACCTAAAAATGATGATCCTAAAAATAATAATATTATGGCACTTATTCCAATCGGACAATCAATGAATGTATCTCCTATACAAATGCTTGGAGCTGTTAATACCTTTACGAATAATGGAGTTTATGTAAAGCCCTATATTATAGAGAGTATCTTAGATGATAACGATAAGGTAGTAAAACAATATGAAACTAAAAAAGAAAGAATATTTACAGAGACTACAAGCAAAATTGTGAAAAATGGAATGAAAGAAGTAGTTACTACTGGAACAGGTAAAAGTGCACTTATTCAAGGTATTGATATGGGAGGAAAGACAGGATCGTCTTCAAGTAGTAATAATACTACACATGGATGGTTTGCAGGATACTTTACAATAGATAACAAACAATACACAATGATTGTTTTTGTTCCAGATTTAATAGAAAAAGAAGGTGAAAATATAGGAGGGGGTAACACAGCAGCACCTATATTTAAAGATATAGTATTACAATTAAATAAAAAATAATAATGAGGCTACATATTTTAAATGTAGTCTTTTACTGTAAAGAAAATTATATTTTTTATAAGATAAAGCAAGTTTTCATTATAAAAATCATATGATATTAGTAAGCACTATAAGGAGGATGAAAGTGTTAGTAATATCGAATTTTATTGATTTGCTCTGTAACACTGTATTTTTAACTGGATACATCTCTAATAATAACACTTTCCCTACACCTCTTGATGAAAAAGAAGAGGAAAAGTATTTAAGAAAGCTGAAAGAGGGAGACAAGGGAGCTAAGAGTGTATTAATTGAAAGGAATCTAAGGTTAGTAGCGCATATAGTTAAAAAATATTCTTTCCCAAACAAGGATGTTGATGAATTAATTTCAATTGGGACAGTTGGGCTTATTAAAGCTATAGATTCCTTTGATGTTGATAAGGGTACAAGGCTTGCAACATATGCATCAAGATGTATAGAAAATGAAATACTAATGTTATTTAGAAATAATAAAAAGCAAAAAGGAGAAGTTTATCTGCAAGACCCTATAGGTGTTGATAAAGAAGGAAATGAAATTTGTTTAATTGATGTACTTAGTAGTGATAAGGATTCAGTACTTGAAAAAGTTGAAAACAATCTTCAGGTAAAGGCTTTGTATAAAAAGATGGAAGAGATACTTACAGAGAGAGAACATGATATAATTATTATGAGATATGGTCTTCAAGATGGAAAAAGCAAAACTCAAAGAGAAATTGCTGCAAAATTAAATATATCAAGATCATACGTATCTAGAATAGAGAAGAAAGCCTTGAAAAAACTCCAAAAAGTTCTATATGGAAAAGGTATATAAGTTTGTTCTAAATTCCTCTATAAAAAATAGAGGAGTTTAGCTATTTTTATAGAAATATAGAAGGTGGGGAAATCAAGAGGTCGGAGGAAAGAAAATGTATACTTTAAGAGAATTATTAGGTAAAACAACAGAGTTGGATGCATCAGATTTACATTTGACAGTTGGGATACCACCAACAGCAAGGTTGAATGGAAAATTAATGCCACTTGGAGATGAAAATCTAACTCAAGATTGCATGGAGAAGTTTGCTAAAGAAATATTAGGAAGTAAATTTGATATATATAATGAAGACGGAGAAGCTGATACATCATATTCATTATCAGGAATAGGCAGATTTAGAGTAAATGTATTTAAGCAAAGAAATAGTGATGCGATAGCACTAAGAGCTATACGATTAAAAATTCCAACTTTAGATGAACTAAACCATCCAAACGTATTAAAAGAGTTAGTTAAAAAGCAAAGAGGATTAGTTCTTGTAACAGGTCCAACAGGAAGTGGTAAGAGCACAACACTTGCAGCTATGATTAATGAAATAAATGCTACAAGAAGTGCCCATATAATTACTTTAGAAGATCCGATAGAATATCTTCATAAACATAAAAAGTGTATTATAAATCAAAGAGAAATTGGTAAAGATAGCAAAAGCTATAAGAGTGCATTAAAAGCAATTTTAAGAGAAGATCCAGATGTTATTCTTGTAGGAGAAATGAGAGATTTAGAGACTATTTCAATTGCTATGACTGCAGCAGAAACGGGACATTTAGTATTCTCAACGCTACATACTATTGGTGCAGCAAAAACAATAGACAGAATAATTGATGTTTTTCCACCACATCAACAACAGCAAATAAGAATACAACTTGCAACAGTGTTACAAGGAATAGTGTCTCAGCAACTAGTTCCAACTATAGATGGAAAAGGAAGAATTGCAGCACTTGAAACAATGATAATTACTCCAGGAATACAAAATCAAATTAGAGAAGGAAAGACTTATCAAATAGAGTCTGCAATACAAACAGGAAGCAAATATGGAATGAAGAGCATGGATATGTCTTTAGTTGAGCTTGCTAGGAATGGAAGTATAACTGAAGATACGGCAATGATATATTCTGTTGATAAAGAAATATTGAAAAGAATGATGATGCTTTAAAGGAAAAAGTTTTAAAATGAATATAAATGATCATTAATTAAGAAATTTAATTAATGATCATTTATTTTATTAGAAAATATTAAAGAAAAATAACAAAAATATTAATATATTATTAAAAGAAAAAAATAAAAAGGAATTTATAAATATATGTTGAATATATAAATGTAAGTAGGAATGACAGGAGGGAAGATAGGGAAAATGCAAGAATTTTTAGTTACAGCAATAGATATAGGGACACAAAAAATTTCAGCTTCATGTGGATTGTCATCAATGGGGAAAGAAGTTGATATATTAGGAAGTTCTTGTGTTTATTCAAAGGGTGTTGAAAAAGGGAAAATAGCTGATATGGAAAAATGCAAAGAAGCATTTCTTGAAGCTTTAGATAATTTAGAAAAAGAGATAGATAGAGAAATTAAAGATATTTACATAGGATTACCATCTACTGATGTAAAAATCCAAGAAAGTAATTTTGAAGATGATATTAATGGAATAGTATCTCCAAAGATCCTTAATGATGCATTAAAATATATTAGAGAAAATACTTTTGTAAATGATGATGAAGAGATATGTGATGCTTTTATAAATTATTATAAAGTGGATGATAAACTTAGTTTAAATTTAGCTGAAACCTTAGAAGGAGACAAGCTTTTAATAAATGCTACTGTTGTTACTTGTAAAAAAGATGTAATAAAAAAATACATGGATTTATGTATTGGTACTAGATACAATATTAAAGGATTTATAGTTAACATAATGTCACTTAAAAAAATCTTTTTCTTTAGAGATAAACTTGGAGAAAGAGTTATGGTAGAAAGTGGTGCAGCACTTACAGAAGTAGCTATATTTAAAGATGGAGTGGCTAAAGAATTATTTTCTATTCCTTTAGGAGGTAATAATATAACAAGTGATTTATCAATTTGTGGTGGGCTTTCTAATGAAGAAGCAGAAAAAATGAAGTGTAAATACAGTAGTAATTATGAAACACTTTATAGTGAAAAAGATGAAAAAGAACTTACTTTGGATGGAAAAGGCATCCATAAAGAGCTTTTTTATAAAGTTTGTGAGGCAAGAATTGAAGAAATTCTTAATTATGTAAATAATGAATTAAAAAATACTGGTCATTTTGATAATCTATGTAGTATAATTTTATGTAGTGATTCTTTAACAAATTTTGAAAATATAAATAAACTATCTAAAAAAATCATGAATGATAGAGTTCGTATATTTACAAAAAATGATTTTGGTATGCAAAATTTTTCAAATATTAACTCATTAGCTATTGTTAAAGAGGTGCATGATAGGGTAGAATTAATATGTGAAGATTTTACAAAAGATGTTAAAGATAAGACTTTAAGATTTGAAAAAATAAGTGATATAAATAGAAACGAAGAATGTGATATAGTAGAAAAAGAAAATCACGTTAAGAAAAAAAAGAATAATAAAGGCATTAGGGGAAAATTAAGAAGTTTACTAGAGGATATTTTCTAAAGGAGGAATTGTTTTGTTAGATTTTGAAGTGGATATGCAAGAATTAACTAATATAAAGGTAATAGGCTGTGGAGGCGGAGGAAGCAACGCTGTAAACAGAATGATAGTTGAAGGATTAAAAAATGTAGAATTTATAGCTATTAATACAGATAAACAAGCACTTATGTTATCACATGCCAATCAAAAAATTCAAATCGGAGAAAAGCTTACTAAAGGGCTAGGAGCAGGAGCTAATCCTGAAATAGGACAAAAAGCAGCTGAAGAAAGCAGAGAAGAAATAACAGCAGCTATTAAAGGTGCAAACATGGTATTTATAACTGCTGGTATGGGTGGTGGAACAGGAACAGGAGCTGCGCCAGTAGTTGCTGAAATAGCTAAATCATTAGAAATACTTACAGTAGGTGTTGTAACTAAACCTTTCCCATTTGAAGGAAAGAGAAGAATGAGACATGCTGAAATGGGTATAGCTAAATTAAAAGAAAAAGTTGATACATTAGTAATAATACCAAATGAAAGATTATTATTTATGGCTGATAAAAAGACAACGTTACTAGATTCATTTAGATTGGCTGATGATGTTTTAAGACAAGGTGTGCAAGCAATTTCTGACCTTATAACTATTCCAGGTGTGGTTAATGCCGACTTTGCTGATATAAAGGCAGTTATGTTAAATAAAGGTTTAGCACATATGGGAGTTGGACACGGAAATGGTGATAATAGAGCAGCAGATGCTGTTAAAGAAGCTATTGCATCACCGTTACTTGAGACTTCAATTGAAGGAGCAACAGGCGTTATCTTAAACTTTACAGGTGGAGCAGACCTTGGAGCACTTGAAGTATATGAAGCAGCAGACGTTGTAAGAGAAGCAGCAGATGCAGATGCTAATATAATTTTCGGGGCAGTTATAGATGAGACATTACAAGACGAAATAAGAATAACTGTTATTG
This sequence comes from Clostridium sardiniense, assembly GCF_019753795.1. NCBI lineage: Bacteria > Bacillati > Bacillota > Clostridia > Eubacteriales > Clostridiaceae > Clostridium > Clostridium sardiniense. The sequence continues at coordinate 53,155 of NZ_JAIKTU010000006.1, forward strand.
CAACTGGTTTTGAAGAAGACGGAATAGGAGCTTCACCAAAAGAAACTGCTAAGGTAGAAGTTAAATCACAAATAAAACAACAAGTTGAAGAAAAGGTTGAAGAGGTTAAGGAGGAAGTTGCAGCTACAACTTCTGAAGAAACTGTAAGTTCAACTATAACTTATACAGAAGAAGATTTATCTATACCTACATTTTTAAGAAGACCAAGAAGGTCAAACTAATATAAGAAGTTTTAAAACCTTGGAAATTAATTTCCAAGGTTTTTTTATACAATAAGGTTACAAAAAGGTTAATAAGAGATGAAAAAATAGAAAAAATAGAGGGTTAGAATCTTTGATTAGACAAAGAAATATGGTAAAATTAAAAAGAATATTAGTAAACGAGAAAAATAATGTTATAAATGGGGAGATTAGTATGAAAAGGAAACAAATAACAACCATGATGTTGGTTGTAGCAGCAACTACAGGTTCATTTATATTTAATAACACCAAAGCATTTGCAGATACTCATAAAAATAATGTTAGTACTTTTGGCCTTGAAAGAGCTTCAAACAAAGGAAAAGTGGTAAATGTTGAAACTAATCTAAGAATAAGAAAAGACCCAAGTACTAGTAGTAGCGTTATAGGATATCTTAGAGATGGACAAACTTTTGAGATACTAGGAAAAGAAGGATCTTGGTATAAGATAAAAAATGAAAATAAGATAGGTTTTATTCATAAAGATTATGTAAAAGAGATAGATAGTAATAATAATGCAATAAGTACCAGCTTAAAAGGAGAAGTAATTAATATCACATCTACTTTAAGGTTTAGAGGTTCAGCTTCAACTAGTGGACAAGTTATAGGATATTTAAAAAATGGAGATAAATTTGATATCTTAGGAAAAGAGGGTTCATGGTACAAGGTTAAAGTTAGTGGAAAAGTTGGTTACGTACACGGTGACTATGTAAAAGTAATAAATCAGGGTAGCAGTAATAATACTAGTAATAATAATAATAATAACAATAAACCAGTAGAAACAATGAAGCAGGGAACTGTAATAAACATAACTTCTAGCTTAAGAGTAAGAAAAAGTGCATCAACAAATTCAGAAACTCTTGGGTACTTAAAAAATGGAAGTAAGCTTGAAATAGCATCAAAGTCGGGAGTATGGTATAAAATAAAATACGGAAATGGCTATGGTTATGTACATGAAGATTATGTAAAAATAACAGGTGAAAGCGGAAATAATAATAATAGTAATAACAACAATAATAATAACAATAAACCAGTAGAAACAATGAAGCAGGGAACTGTAATAAACATAACTTCTAGCTTAAGAGTAAGAAAAAGTGCATCAACAAATTCAGAAACTCTTGGGTACTTAAAAAATGGAAGCAAGCTTGAAATAGCATCAAAGTCGGGAGTATGGTATAAAATAAAATACGGAAATGGCTATGGTTATGTACATGAAGATTATGTAAAAGTAACAGGTGAAAGCGGAAATAATAATAGTAATAATAATAGTAATAACAATAATAATAATAATAAACCTTCAGATAAGATTGAAGGAACAGGTAAGGTTATAAACATCACAAGTAACTTAAGAGTAAGAAAAGGTCCAGGAACAAATCACGAAGTTTCTGGTTATTTATTAAATGGAGATACTTTTGATGTTTTAGGAAAAGAAGGAACATGGTATAAGATTAAAAAGGGAAGTTTAAGTGGTTATATAAGTCAAGACTATGTAAAATTCTATCCAAATGGAGAGAATTCAAATAACAAACCTGAGAAACCAGAAGTAATAAAAAAATTTGGTAAAGTACAAGTAAGTAGTGAACTTAGAATAAGAGAAAAAGCAAATACAAATTCTAAAATATTAGGAAATCTAAGAAATGGTGATGTTATTGAGATTTTAGGAGAAGAAAATAGTTTCTATAAAATAAAAAGTGGTAGTATAGTTGGATATTCAGCAAAGGAATTTATAAAAGAGATATCTCAATCAGAAGCTGAAGATAATAATAACAATAATAGTAATAACAATGATAGTAATAAACCTGAAAATGGAACCTCTATGACAACTAATTACCATATGTCTATGGATTCATATATAAAATTACAGCAATCAAGGGTTCCAGCCTATGATTATAATTATTATGAAAAATATATAAATCCAAATAAAGCAAGCAATCAATCACAATTCTTAAGAATAGATGAGTTTAGAAATATTAGTGTAAGTGGATTAAATAATTACTTTAATAGCAAAGATGCTGGTGTTTTAAAAGGACATGCGCAAGGATTTGTTAATGCAGCAAAGAAATTTGATATTGATCCAATATATTTTGCTGCTCAATCAATACATGAAACAGGCTATGGAAAAAGTAAGTTAGCTAAAGGTGTTACTATTACAGAAATAGCTAACCCTGATAAAGGAAAATATAATAGCAAGGGTGAATTAATTGGATATGAAATGATTAAGCTTTCAAAACCTGTAACTGTATATAATTTATTTGGTATAGGAGCATATGATAATTCGAAAGTATTCCCAAATAGAGCACTAATTCTTGGAACAACATATGCATATAATCATGGATGGACAACAGTTGACAAAGCTATTGAAGGAGCAGCTAGCTTTGTATCAAATAATTATGTAAATAGTTCAAAGTATAAGCAAAATACATTATATAAAATGAGATTTATACCTAATACAGATTTAATATGGCATCAATATGCAACAACTCCATGGTATGCGGAAAGTATAGGAGCTCAAATGGAGGAAATGAAAAATTTATATACAGGAAATAATGACTTTGTTTATGATAAACCTAAATTTAATTAATATATAATTAAAAAAATTACCTAATTTATATTAATTAAAGAAGAAACTAGAGCTTAATAACAAATGCAATATATTTAAATAATCAGAAATATATTTTTAAATTACTATATTAAAGGAAAATAATTTAGAATAACTATAAGAGACTTATATAAAAATATAAGTCTCTATTTTTTTGTTAAAAGTATAAAAAAATAGATGAATTATATATGTAAATATCAATAAAAAGTAATAAAAAAATTAAAAGAAGTTTTAGTGTAATTATATGTAAAAAAAATTAGTTAAAAACTACTGTTCTTAACAATTAATATGACAAAATTTTAAAAGATATAGTTATATAATTTTATTAGGAGGTTGATCAAGTGGATATATATGTAGATATATTATTAATTGAAAATTTTTTGGTCAATTTATTTTTGCTAACAATATCCTATAGAGTACTTAGAGAAATGTATTCATTTAAAAAATGTATATTTGCAGCAGCCTTAGGAGCTTTGTACACCTTAACAATGGTTTTTAATGAGTTAAATTGGCTATCTAATAACCTTTTTCAAGTTATTGTTGCATTAAGCTTAGCTTATATTCCATTAATAAATAAAAAGATAGGAAATGCTCTAAAATGTGGAGCAACATTTATAGCATCAGCATGTGTTTTAAGTGGGATTTGTTTTAAAATAGCTGTTATAACTAATGAATATTCAATAAAGAATGGTATTATGATAAATGATTTTAAGGTGAAGTATTTAATTATCTGTGTAGCTATTCTTTTTGTAGCTCTAGAGAGAATTACAAGTTATATAAGAGAAAAAAATATAATAAGAGATTTCTTCTATGATATTGAGATAACACTTAAAGATAAGGTTATTATGGTAAAGGGATTCTTAGATTCTGGAAATGAACTAAGAGAACCAATTACTAATTTGCCTTGTATATTAGTTGAAGAAGGTTATCTAAATACATTAGATATAAAAAATGAAGGCGTATTCTATATTCCCTATAGTGCTATTGGATACAATGGAAGCTTAAAGGGATTTAAAGTAAACAATATAAAACTTAAAAAAAGTGGAGAGACCTTTAGAGAAATAGATGCAATATTGTGTCCGTGCAAAGATACTTTAAGTAGGGATAATGAGTTTAATGCATTATTATCAAGAGGGGTAATATAAGGAGGGTATTATGATAAAAATTCAGATTTTATTAAATAGAATATTAGAAAAGTTAGGTTTATTTAGAAAGAAACTTCATTATGTAGGAGGAAGTGATGCTCTTCCACCACCCCTTTCTAAAGAGGAAGAAGAAGATCTTGTAAATAAATTAAATGATGGAGATGAAGAGGTTAGGAGCACTTTAATAGAAAGAAATTTGAGACTTGTTGTGTATATAGCTAGAAAATTTGAAAATACAGGAGTGTATGTAGAGGATTTAATTTCAGTTGGTACTATTGGACTTATTAAGGCTGTAAATACCTTTAATCCAGAAAAAAAGATAAAGCTTGCAACATATGCATCTAGATGCATTGAAAACGAAATACTTATGCATCTAAGAAGAAATAATAAAATTAAGGCTGAAATATCATTTTATGAACCTTTAAATATTGATTGGGATGGAAATGAACTTCTTTTATCAGATATTTTAGGTACAGAAAATGATATAATCTATAATTTAATTGAAGATGAAGTAGATAAGCAATTATTATTTATTGCACTAAAAAATTTAAACGAAAGAGAAAAGGAAATTGTAAAACTAAGATTTGGTCTAAATGGGACAAATGAAAAGACTCAGAAAGAGGTTGCAGATCTTTTAGGCATATCTCAATCTTATATTTCAAGATTAGAAAAAAAGATAATAAATAGATTAAAAAAAGAAATTAGCAAAATGGTTTAGGTTGTCTGTAGTATAAAACTATTATCTTGCGGAAATACTTTTTAGTGTGATGATATTACTTCCAAAAGGAGTTGATGATATTGATCATTAATAAAGTTGAAATATGTGGAGTAAATACTGCGAAACTTCCTATACTTAAAGAAAAAGAAAAAAGAGAACTTTTATTAAAGATGCAATCAGGAGATAATAGTGCAAGAGAAGCATTTATAAAAGGAAATTTAAGATTAGTGTTAAGTGTAATTCAAAGATTTAATAATAGAGGAGAAAATGTTGATGATTTATTTCAAGTTGGATGCATAGGACTTATGAAGGCTATTGATAATTTTGATCTTTCTCAAAATGTTAAGTTTTCAACTTATGCAGTTCCAATGATAATTGGAGAAATCAGAAGATATTTAAGAGATAATAATTCAATAAGGGTTAGTAGATCATTGAGAGATATAGCATATAAAGCATTACTAGTAAGAGATAAATTGGTTAAAGACAATAATAAGGAACCAAATATCTCACAAATAGCAAAAGAATTAGAGATACCTAGAGAAGATGTTGTATTTGCATTAGATGCTATACAAGATCCTGTATCTTTATTTGAACCAATATATCACGATGGCGGAGATGCTATATATGTTATGGATCAAATTAGTGATTCTAAAAATACTGATGAAAATTGGTTAGAAAATATCTCAATAAATGAAGCTATGAAGAGATTAACAGATAGAGAAAAGTTAATATTGGATCTTAGGTTTTTTAGAGGAAGAACGCAGATGGAAGTTGCAGATGAGATAGGTATATCTCAGGCACAAGTTTCAAGACTAGAGAAAACAGCACTAAAACATATGAGGAAGTATATTTAGAAAAAGAACTCTTAAAGAGTTCTTTTTCTTTAGATAAATAATAAATAACTATACTTTTGAATATAAATGTAAAATGTAAAGGGGGAGTTTAAATGGAAGAAAATTTACATTCAATTAATGCAATGAGAAATATGGAGATAATAGATGTAAACACTGGAAGAAAGCTTGGATATATAGTAGACATAAAATTAGATTGTGAAGAAGATAAAGTACAATCATTAATTATACCAGGAGAGAATAAAGGATGGTTTGGAAAAGGCGAGGAGATAGAGATTCCTTGGGAGAATATAGAGAAAATAGGTATTGATGTTATACTAGTATCAGCTGAAAATTTAAATATTGTTTCAAGAGATGATAATAATTACAGATAATATCTAGCCAGGAAAGGAAAAAATATGTATAATAACGATATAGAGTAAGTAATTAAATGTACAGAAAGGTGGGAGCTATCTATGAAATGCCCTTTTTGTTCTTTTCAAGAAAGTAAGGTAGTTGATTCAAGATCAACAGATGATAATACCACAATTAGAAGAAGAAGAGAATGTTCAAATTGTAATAAAAGATATACAACATATGAAAAGGTAGAAGATATTCCAATTTTAGTTATTAAAAAAGATTTAACTAGAGAAAATTTCAATAAAGAAAAAATTGTGAATGGACTAATTATAGCATGTCAAAAGAGACCTATTTCTAGAAAGCAAATAGAAGAAATTGCAGAGGATATTGAAAAGACAATATCAAATAAGATGATGACAGAAGTCCAATCAAACTACATAGGCGAAATGGTTATGGAGAGACTTAAAGAAATTGATGAGGTTTCATATGTAAGGTTTGCTTCTGTTTATAGGCAATTCAAAGATATTAATACCTTTATGGAAGAAATAAATAGATTAATGAGATAAGTGTAAAGCATTTTAATTCTAAATTTAGGATTAAAGTGCTTTTTTATATTAAATATTATTTAAAGTTTTTAAATTTAAGAATATATCCTTAAATAAAATACTTTCACTAATAAAATAATTAAACTACTTTATTAGTAAGAGCTTTTTTATAAAAATTTTAGATTATTTACTATTTAAAGTTCTAAATGTAATTTCAAAATTCTAATTTAATAAGAAAACCTATATTAGATGATTCATAACGATAATTTATATAAATATTCTAATAAATTTATATATTATAAATATATAATAATTTAAACGTTTAATTTATATAATAAGAACAAATTTTCAATGAAAATAAATAGATTAATAATTAGTTAATAATAAGAATAATATATTAATAAAAAATGTACTTTTAGTAAATTGACGATAAAATACCTCTATGATATTCTAATTATGGCATTATTACCAATTTATATAGATATTAAAGGGTAAAATGTATTTTAATATTTTTAGGGGGATTTATTAATGGGAAAAGAAAAAAAAGCTATTTTTAAAAAATGGTGGTTCTGGATTATAATTGTAGTAGTTGTTGGAGGTGCCATAGGAGCAGGATCAAATACAGCTGAAAATGGAGATACTCCGGTAGCTAATCAAGGACAAAAAGAAGATGCTAATAAAAAAGAAGAGGCCAATAAAACGGAAACCTTCAAAATAGGGGATACTATAGAAGTTAAAGATTTTAAAATAAAAGTTAATAAAATTAGCGTAGATAATGGTGGGAAAATTATTAAACCAGAAGATGGAAATGAATTTGTAAAAGTTGATGTTACAGTTGAAAATATATCAAGCGAAGAAAAAACAGTTTCATCAATTTTAATGTTCAAAGTTGTTGATAAAGATGGAAGAGAATGCAAGCAAGCGATTACAGAAAATCAAAATGGACAATTAGATGGTAAAGTTGCACCTGGAAGAAAAATAACTGGAGAATATGCTGTTCAAGCTCCTAAAGGAGAAAAAGGTCTTGAATTACAATTTGATAGTTCATTACTTTCTAGCGGACAAATAATAGTTAAATTAAATTAGTAAAATAAAAAGACTAGATTATGTTTCTAGTCTTTTATTATATTACAATAAAATAGGTATAAAGATTAAAAAAGAGATTAGATTTCTAGTTACTATAATCAATATTTTAATTATAAGTACTAATATAACAAACAGAAAATATACAAATAGAATCTAATAAAAGTGATAAGAAAAAATATACTAATAAGATAAGTGTAAGGCATTTTAATTCTAAAGTTAGGATTAAAGTGTTTTTTTATATTAAATATTATTTAAAGATTTTTAGAAGTAAGAATATAATCTTAAATAATATACTCGTAAATGATTATAAAATAATAAAATAAATCATTTTAACGAAGTAATTTAAAAATTAAAGTAAGATAAAAGATATTGAAGAATTATTAGAATGATATAGATAATAAGCAATTGAAAATTTAAAATATTTTTTAAGTTAAAGTTAAGTAAAAATAATATGAGTTTAATAGATAATAGATGTAGTAAATGTTAAAATAATATTAAAAGATATGGAGGTACTATTATGAATAGAATGCATAAAGAGAATTTTAAAATAAAAAAAGATTTTTTATTATTAGAAAATAATAAATCAAGTGTTATATTTTCAACAGCTGAAGATGAGAGAAGTTTTAATAGAAATACAGATGAGGGAATAGATGCAATAAATAGTATAAAAGAAGATTTTAATGTAGATAAGGTGATTTATCTAAATCAAATACATTCAGACATAGTATTAAACTATAACGATGAAATAGATTTTATCGAGAATGAAGGGGACGGAATAATAACAAATAAGAGAAATATTGCAATTGGAGTATTTACTGCTGACTGTGTACCAGTAATTATTGTAAATGAAGTAGATGGAGTAATAGGCGCTGTTCATAGTGGTTGGAAAGGAACTTTTAATTCAATTACAAAAAAAGCTCTACAAAGAATGGTTGATCTATATTCTGTTAATCATAAAAATACAAAAATTTATATAGGGGCTCATATAAGAAAATGTTGTTATGAAGTATCAGAAGAGCTTAAAGAAAAATTTATAAAAGAAAAAAATATCAAAGAAGATATTTTATTTGATGGCAGAAATTTAAGTTTAAAAGAGTGCATTATAAAAGATGTAATAGATAGTGGTATATTAGAAGAAAATATATATGATTTTGATTCATGCACTTATTGTGAAGATAAAGTAAAATTACATTCATATAGAAAATCAAATGGATCATATGGAAGATTATTTTCATTTGTTCTATTAAAATAGAGGGGGATTAATGTTTTGGCACAAGAAAAAATATTAATAGTTGATGATGAAGAACACATATTAGAATTATTAAAGTTTAATATTAAAAATGCTGGATATGAAGTTATTACTGCAAACAATGGATTAGACGGAGTTAAACTTGCAAAAGAGGAAAAGCCAGATTTAGTATTATTAGATCTTATGTTACCAGGGATGGATGGTTATGATGTATGTAAAGAAATAAAGAAAAATAAAGAAACAAATAATACAGCTATAATAATGCTAACTGCAAAAGGTGAGGAGTTAGATAAGATATTAGGGCTTGAACTTGGAGCAGATGATTATATGACAAAGCCGTTTTCTATAAGAGAATTGCTTGCAAGAGTCAAAGCAGTTTTAAGAAGGAGTATACATACTAATTCAAATCAAGAAGAAGATTATTATGAAAATGGAAGACTTAAAATTGATTTTGAAAGACATGAAGTATTAATAAATAAAGAAAGAATAGACATGACTCTTAAGGAATTTGAACTTCTTGAAATACTTATCAAAAATAGAGGGAAAATTTTAAAAAGAGAGGTACTTTTAGATAAGATATGGGGATACGAATATATTGGAGAAACAAGAACCGTTGATGTTCATATACGATATTTGAGAAAGAAAGTAGAAGAAGATGATAAAAATCCTAAACTTATCGAAACAATAAGAGGGGTAGGATATAGGTTTAACGGGCAAGGGTTATGAAGAAAAAAATAGTAACATCAGTAATAATAACGGTTATATTCGCTTTAGTAATATTAACATCATCTTTTATGGCATTATCTAGTATACAAGAAATTCAAAATACTAGAGATATACTTAAAAATTACAACAATATTGCTGCTAAATGGATAGATAATGGAAGATTAGAGAAGGCTGAATTAAATAATTTTAAAATAAATGGAACCGATATAAGATTTACTATAATAAATAAAGATGGAAAAGTAACATTTGACTCAATAAGCGATATTAGTAATAATTATTTAGGTAGAGAAGAAATAGAAAAAGCAAAAATGAGCTCAAGTGGAGTAGGGTATTCAGAGAGGTATAGTGAAACATTAGGATTAAACATGATATATTGTGCGACAAAACTTAGTGATGGAACTATAATAAGAAGTAGTGTACCTGAATCTACAGTGAAAATATTTTACGCAGAAAATATGAAATATTATATTATAGTAGTATTTATAGTTTTAATTCTTTCAGTTGCATTAGCACTTAAGCTTGTAAGAATAATTGTTGATCCTGTTAAACATCTAGAAAGTGTTACTTCAAAAATTGCAAATGGAAATCTTCAAACTAGAGTTAATATGGGTTCAAATGATGAACTAGGGCATTTAGGAAAAACATTTAATAATATGGCAGATCAACTCCAAAGTAAAATGAATGAAATAGTAGATAAACAAAATAGATTAGAGTCTATTTTAAATTGTATGCAAAGTGGGGTTATAGCTGTAGATAATAATAATGATATAATTACAATTAATCCTTATGCACAAAGAATATTTGGAATAAATATAAATGCCACAGGAAAATCTTTAAATGATTGTATTGAAGATAAGAGAATTAAAGATATATTAAAAGGTGAAGATGGCACTGAAGTTCAAGTTAAAATAAAAAAACCAGCTAGAAGATTCTTGAAAATAAAGACGGCAACTGTTATTAATGGATATAAGAGAATTGGCAGAGTTATTGCAATACAAGATATAACAGAAATGAAGAGACTTGAAAATATAAGAACACAATTTGTTGCAAATGTATCTCATGAACTTAAAACACCTCTTACATCTATTAAAGGTTTTGCAGAGACGTTAAGATATGTAGATGATGAGGAAACAAAGAATAAATTTTTAGATATAATAGATAAGGAAGCTGTAAGACTTACAAGGCTTATTAATGATATTCTGGTACTTTCAAATTTAGAAAGCAATACAATAGAAGAGATGGAAGAATTTTTACCAGATGATATTATTGATGATGTTGTTAATATTTTAAGTGAGCAAGCAAGTAGAAAAGATATTAAAGTAACATTTTATAGAGATAATATAAATTATATTTTAGGGCAGAGAGATAAATTTTTACAAATGGCCCTTAATATTATTGAAAATGCAATAAAGTATTCAGAAGAAGGAGCGAAAGTTGATATAAAGAGTTTCTCTAGAAATGGATACTATAACTTTATTGTAAGAGATACAGGGATTGGAATACCAGAAGATGATCTTCCAAGGATATTTGAAAGGTTTTATAGAGTAGATAAGGCAAGAAAAAGTGGTGGAACAGGGCTTGGACTTGCGATAGTAAAACATATAGTCAAAAGTTTTGGAGGTACCATAGAAGTTAAATCTGTGCTTAATGAAGGTACAGAATTTATATTTAAAATAAAACATGTTTAGTTAAAAAGGTAAAAATCTATAATTTTAGATTTTTACCTTTTTTCTCGTTATTAATACATTTGTTAAATTCATTTAACAAAATCCTAATGTAGTTTAACTTTTGTATAATAACAGCTTAACTTTCAAAAGATATTATAAAGACATAGCAATTAAGCATAATAAATCAGAAAAGGAATTATCAAATATTTTGTGGAGGTTATAGATATGAGAAAGAAAAATTTGAAAATGGTGGTAACAGCATTAGCGATAACTATGGTAGGAGGAATATTTGTAGGATGTGGTTCAGGTACAAATAATGCAGCAAATGATGGGCAAACAATAACAATAAGCGGGTCATCAGCACTTCTTCCACTTATGGAACAGTCAATAGAAAAATTCAATGAAATTAAACCAGGAAATACAATTAACGCGCAGGCAGGTGGATCAGGAACTGGACTTACTCAAGTTTTAGAAGGATCAGTAAACATAGGTAATTCAGATGTACTTGCAGAAAGCAAATTAACAAAAGAGCAAGCAAGTGAATTAGTAGATCATAAAGTAGTAGCTCAAGGATTTGGTGTAGTAGTTAACAAAGCTGCTGGAATTACTAATTTAACAAAGAAGCAAATACAAGATATATTCTCAGGTAAGGTTAAAAATTGGAAAGAGGTTGGTGGAAAGGATATGGAGATATTAGTAATTCATAGACCAGCATCTTCAGGAACAAGAGCAACATTTACAGAAAAAGTTTTGGACGGCAAAAAGGAATTAGAAAATGATTCAATCGGAGCAGTTCAAGATAGTAATGGAGCTGTATTAAATGCTATGAAACAAAATGATGGTGCAATAAGCTATGTAGCTCTTTCATATATGAATAATGAAGAGGCTAAAAAATCGTTAGATTTAGTCAAAATAGATGGTGCAGAACCTACAGTTGATAATATAAAATCAGGAAATTATAAATTCTGGTCATGGGGACATATGTACACTAAAGGAGAGGCTAATGGACTTTCAAAAGAATTTATTGATTTTGTAGGTAGCAAAGAGAATTCAGAAAGCATAAATAATCTTGGATTAATTCCTGGTAATGAAATTAAAGAATAGATATAAAAAGCAATAGATAGGAATGAGAAATATGAAGAAAAGAAGTTTTAAAGAAAGGTTATTAAATGAATATTTAGGAAAAGGATTTTCAAGTTTTTGTGGGATTTTAATAATTTTAATAACAATATCAATAATTATATTTATAGGATCAAAAGGAATACAAACTTTCACTAAAGGTGAATATAGCGTATTAGAGTTTTTATTCACAAACAACTGGAACCCAACAGGTAGCCCTAAAACCTTTGGAGCTTTTGCCTTCATATTAGGATCAACATTAGTATCATTAGGGGCAGTGATTTTAAGTGCCCCTGTTGCTATTGCATTAGGGATATTTGTTAATGTGATTTCCAAGGGATTTGGAGAGAAGATTATTAAACCGGCTTTAGAAATATTAGTTGGTATACCATCAGTAGTATATGGTTGGGTAGGTGTATCAGTACTAGTACCTCTTATAAAGGATAACTTTGGAGGTATGGGATTCTCACTTTTAGCTGGGATACTAGTATTATCACTTATGATACTTCCAACTATAGCAACACTTTCAATAGATGCAATCAAAGGAATCCCAAGAGAACATATTGAAGCATCATATGGCCTTGGAGCAACAAGATGGCAAACAATTAAAAACGTAATAGTACCTGGTTCAAAATCTGGAATACTTACAGGTGTTGTACTTGGAATAGCGAGAGCTTTTGGAGAAGCCCTTGCAGTACAAATGGTAATTGGAAATGCAGTTAAAATACCAGATGGTTTAACATCATCAGCAGCAACATTAACAAGTATATTAACAATGGATATGGCAAACACAGTAAGTGGATCAGCATGGAATGATGCTTTATGGACACTTGCACTAATACTACTAGTAATATCATTTATATTCATACTAATAGTTAGAAATATAGAGAAAAGAGGAGTGAAATAAGAATGGACGCAAAAAAAATAGATAAAATTGCAACGGGAGTATTCTACTTAGTAGCATTTATGGTAGTAGCTATACTTGGGGCATTCATTGCGTATATTTTATATAAAGGTATTGGCATGATAACTCCTTCATTTATATTTGGAAAACCTAGTATGACAAGTGCAGGTGGTGGAATTGGACCACAAATATTTAATTCACTTTACATGTTAGTTATTTCATTAATAATAACAGTACCTATAGGAATAGGAGCAGGGATATATTTAGCAGAGTATGCTAAAGAAGGTGTAGTATTAAATATTATAAGATTATCACTTGAAACAATGTCATCATTACCTTCAATAGTAATAGGTATGTTTGGTCTTTTAGTATTTGTAAATTTAGCTGGATGGGGATACTCAATAATAGCAGGTGCATTATCAGTTAGTATATTAAATATTCCATCAATGACAAGAATATCAGAAAATGCTATAAGACATGCATCTAAGAAAGTTAAAGAAGCTTCATTAGGCCTTGGAGCTAGTAAATGGCAAACTATAAGAAGATTAACACTTCCAATAGCGATGAAAGATATTCTAACAGGAATAATATTAGCTTCAGGAAGAATTTTTGGAGAAGCAGCAGCATTCTTATATACAGCAGGATTAAGTTCAGGAATGCTTAACTTTAATCAAATTAGTCTTACTGGAAACACATCTGCATTCTCACTTTTTAGACCAGCAGAAACGTTAGCGGTTCATATATGGAAATTAAATTCAGAAGGTGTAGTACCAGATGCTTCAGCAATAGCAAATGGAACAGCAGCAGTGCTTATAATAATGGTTTTACTATTTAATTTATTAGCAAAAGTTATTGGAAATAGAATGTTAAAGGCATATAGTGGCAAGTAGGAGGAACGTATGAGTATAATAGAAACTAAAAATTTAAATCTTTATTATGGAACAAATAGAGCTCTTAAAGATATAAATATGAAATTTGAAAAGAATGAGGTTACAGCGCTTATAGGACCATCAGGTTGTGGTAAGTCAACCTTCTTAAGAACAATAAATAGAATGAATGATCTTATAGACTCAGTAAAAATAGAAGGAGAAGTTCTATTTGAAGGAAATAATATATTTGATGATTATGATGAGATTGCATTAAGAAAAAGAATTGGTATGGTATTCCAAAAGCCAAATCCTTTCCCAATGTCTATATATGATAATGTAGCTTACGGTCCAAGAATACATGGAATTAAAGATAAGAAAACATTAGACGAAATAGTAGAAAAAAGCTTAAAAGGTGCAGCACTATGGGAAGAAACAAAAGACAGGCTTAAAAAGAGTGCTATGGGATTATCAGGAGGTCAACAACAAAGACTATGTATAGCAAGAACTCTTGCCATATCACCTGAAATAATTCTTATGGATGAACCAACATCAGCACTTGACCCTATTTCTACTAATAAAGTAGAGGACTTAATTGAAGAACTTAAAAAAGAGTATACTGTTATTATAGTTACTCATAATATGCAGCAAGCTGGAAGAATAGCAGATAAAACAGCATTCTTTTTAAATGGTGAGGTTATAGAGTATGGTAAAACAGAAGATATATTCTATAGACCAGAGGATAAGAGAACAGAGGATTATATTACAGGAAGATTTGGTTAATAATAATTAAGAGGTGGTTATATGATAAGGGAGTCACAAAAATTAAGAATAAATACTATAAACAACAACTTAAGTAAAATGACTGATTTAGTAAAAGATCAATTAAATCAAAGTATGCTAGCATTAAAAGAAAGAGATAGCAAATTAGCAGATGAAATAATAAAAGATGATGATAAAGTAGATAATCTTCAAAGAGTAATTGAAGAAGAATGTATTAAGTTCATAGCAACAGAGCAACCTTTAGCAAAAGATTTAAGAAGAGTATTTACAGCATCAAAAATAGTAACTGATTTAGAAAGAATGGCAGACCATGCAGTTGACATATGTAAAATAGCAAGAAAAGCAGATTCTAAAACTTATATAAGTGAAGCAAAAAAACTTTGGGTTATGGAAGAGAAAATACAAAATATGATTAATCTAGCATTAAAGGCTTATCTAGATAGAGATGCTGATAAAGCTTATGATATATGTAAATTAGATGATGAGATAGATGATTTATATAAAGAGGTCTTTAAAGATACATTAGTTTATATAAAAGATGATGAAAGTCAAGTTGAAGTTGGGACTAATTTATTGTTTGTAAGTAAGTATTTAGAGAGAATTGGAGACCATGTAACTAATATTTGCGAATGGATCATATTTAGCAAAAAAGGTGAATATGTTGATTTAAATGAATAGTTTAAAACCACGCTAATAACTTTAGTGTGGTTTTTATTATGTATTTATTTTATATAATTTAAATTATATATGTAAATGTAGTGTTTTTCATGACTTTTATTGACTAACTACATATATTAATGTAATATAACAAAAGATACACTAGTTTATAAAAAGGGGAGTGAAAATATGAAGAATTTAATAAAAAGTGTGCTTCCAGATAGTATTGCAGAAGAAGTAGGTATAGAGCCTGGAGATTTTCTTCTTACAATTAATGATAAGGAAATAGAAGATATTATTGATTATAGATTTTTAGCTGTAGATGAAGAGATAACAATTCAGGTAGAAAAAGCTAGTGGTGAGATATGGGATATTGAAATAGAAAAAGATTACGGTGAAGAGCTTGGACTAGATTTCGAAGGTGGAATAATGGATAAAGCAAAGAGCTGTAGTAATAAATGCGTATTTTGTTTTA
This sequence comes from Clostridium sardiniense, assembly GCF_019753795.1. Lineage (NCBI taxonomy): Bacteria > Bacillati > Bacillota > Clostridia > Eubacteriales > Clostridiaceae > Clostridium > Clostridium sardiniense. Next base: position 69,120 of record NZ_JAIKTU010000006.1, read on the forward strand.
TAGATCAATTGCCAAAGGGTATGAGAGATACTCTTTATTTTAAAGATGATGATTCAAGGCTATCATTTTTACAAGGTAATTTTGTTACATTAACAAATATGAAAGAAAAAGATATAGATAGAATAATAAATTACAAAATAAGTCCTATTAATATATCAGTACATACCACAAATCCAGAACTTAGAGTTAAGATGCTTAATAATAGATTTGCAGGTGAAATCTATGAAAGAATGAAAAGACTTAAAGATGCAGGAATTCAAATGCATGCTCAAATAGTATGTGTGCCTGGAATTAATGATGGGGAAGAGCTTAAGAGAACAATAAATGATTTATATACTCTTTATCCTCAAGTTAATAATGTAGCTGTAGTACCAATTGGTATCACTAAGTTTAGAAAAGGATTAACACATGTAAATACATTTACAAAGGAAAGTTCAAAAGAAGCAATAGAAATGGTAGGTAAACTTCAAAATAAATTTATGAAAGAAGTTAATGAACCATTTGTAAGATTATCAGATGAATTTTATGTTGTAGCAGAAGAAGATGTTCCAGGTGAAGACTTCTATAATGGCTTTGAACAATTAGAGGATGGTGTAGGAACTATTCGTTATTATAGAGAAGCTATAAAGAGAGATTTAGAATTTTTAGATCTAAATAAAAAAGGAAGTTATACTGTAGTAACTGGTACATTAGCTTATAATGAAATAAAAGATGCTATGGATAGTATAGTTGCAAAAAATCCAAAAGTTAAAATAGATGTAAAAAAGATTGTAAATAATTATTTTGGAGAGACTATTACAGTAGCAGGTCTTTTAACAGGAACAGATATCATAGAGCAAATAAAAGATAGTATAGATACAAAATATCTTATAATGCCAGATAATATGTTCAGAAGAGGATATGAATTAGCTCCAGAGGAACTTGTTATGCTAGATGACGTAACAATTGATATGTTAGAAGATGCACTAGGTGTCAAGGTTATCGTGTGCGATTACTCAGGAGATGGGTTTATAGATATAATAAATAATTACAATGAGGAGGAATAGTAATGGGAAAACCGATTGTTGCAATGGTAGGAAGACCAAACGTTGGTAAATCTACATTATTTAATAGATTAGCAGGAAAGAGAATTTCTATAGTTGAAGATACACCAGGAGTTACAAGAGACAGAGTGTATGCTGAAGCTGAATGGCTTAATCATAATTTTACAATGATAGATACAGGAGGTATAGAACCTGAAAGAGACGATATCATAGTAAAACAAATGAGAAGACAAGCGAATATAGCAATAGAAACAGCAGATGTAATAGTATTTATTGTTGATGGTAAAGAAGGTTTAACACCAGCTGACCAAGAAGTTGCGTCAATGCTTAGAAAAAGCAAAAAGCCAGTTGTTCTAGTAGTTAATAAGGTAGATACACTAAAAGAAGAAGATAATGCATGGGAGTTCTATAATTTAGGTATAGGAGATCCAATTACAATATCAGGAGCTCAAGGATTAGGGCTTGGAGATATGCTAGATAGAGTAGTTGAACATTTTGATAACTCATATTTAGACGAGGAAGAAGACGAATTTATAAGAATAGCTATGATTGGTAAGCCAAATGTAGGTAAATCATCACTTATAAATAAGCTTTTAGGTGAAGATAGAGTTATAGTTTCAAATGTTCCAGGAACAACAAGAGATGCAATTGACTCATACCTAGAAACTGATGAAGGTAAGTTTATACTTATAGATACTGCTGGAATTAGAAGAAAAAGTAAAGTAAAAGAAGAAATAGAAAGATATAGTGTTATAAGAACTTACACAGCTATTGAAAGAGCAGATGTTTGCATATTAATGGTAGATGCACAAGAAGGTATAACAGAACAAGACGAAAAGATAATAGGATATGCTCATGAAATGAGAAAAGCTATTATGGTAGTAGTTAATAAATGGGATCTTATAGAAAAAGATGATAAGACACTTGATAAATATAAAAAGGAACTTCAAGGAAAACTTAAATTCTTAAGTTATGCTCCATATGTATTTATTTCAGCACTTACAGGACAAAGAACACATAAAATTCTTAGTACTGCAAGAATGTGTTACGATAACTATTCAAAGAGAATTTCAACAGGTGTTTTAAATGATGTAATAAATAGAGCAGTTCTTATGAAAGAACCACCAATTGTTGGATTAAAGAGAATGAAAATTTATTATGCAACACAAGTTGCTGCAAGACCACCTAAATTTATTTTCTTTGTTAATGACTCAAATGCAACACATTTCTCATATCAAAGATACTTAGAGAACCAATTAAGACAAAGTTTTGATTTTGAAGGAACAGGTATACAAATAGAGTATAGAGAAAGGAAAATGTAATTATGAGTAAGGTAGCATTTATTGGAGGAGGAAGCTTTGGTACAGCATTAGCTGTTCAGCTTGGTCAAAAAGGAAACGAAATAAGTATATTTGACAGAGATATTAATGTATGTAATGACATTAATAATAACAGAAGAAATGATAAATATATTAAAGACCTAATCATTCCAGAAAATATTACAGCCTATAATAATTTAGATGAGGCAATAGAAGGAGTTGACTATTTAGTTTTAGCTATTCCTTCTCATGTAATAAGAGATGTTACTAGATCTTTAAAAGGGAAAATTACAAAAGATGTAGTTATAATATCTATAGCAAAAGGTATTGAACCTACAAGCAACAAAAGACTATCAGAGGTTATAGAAGAAGAACTTCCTAATCCTGTGGTTATATTATCAGGACCAAGTCATGCTGAAGAGGTGGCAATAGAGATTCCGACTACGTTAGTTGCAACATCAAACGAAATGAAGTATGCAGAACAAGTTCAAGAATTATTTATGACACCAACACTTAGAATATACACTAACGAGGATATAGTTGGGGTAGAGATAGGTGGAGCTGTTAAAAATATTATTGCACTAGCGGCAGGTATTGGTGATGGTGTTGGATATGGTGACAATTCAAAGGCAGCATTAATGACAAGAGGAATGAAAGAAATTTCAAGAGTAGGGATGGCCTTAGGCGGAAAGGCTGAAACATTCTTTGGACTTACAGGAATGGGAGATTTAATCGTTACTTGTACATCAATGCATTCAAGAAATAGAAGAGCTGGTATTCTTATAGGAAAAGGTGCTTCTTTGGATGAAGCTTTAGATGAAGTTGGAATGATAGTTGAAGGTGTTAAAGCCTGCAGGGCTTTCCATGAACTAAATAGAGAAATTGGCGTTAGCATGCCAATTACCGATGCACTATATAGTATACTTTTTGAAGGTAAAGACCCGAGAGAAGCTGTTCAAGAACTAATGCTTAGAGAAAAGAAAAATGAAACACATTAAAAAAGCAACCAAATTTGGTTGCTTTTTTTATATTTGTTTCATATCTTATAACCTTAATGTCATATAACTATAATATAGAGTTATATGAGGAGGTTTTTAGTTCAGAAATATAAATTTAAGTTCTATATTATATTAGATCAATGTACATTGCGTAAAAGTTTTTATAAGGAATTTTATTATATTGATTTTATATTTTAGGGCAATAAGAAATATGCAGGATTAGCATTCATAAATGAAATAGCAACTCTTACGAAATTTTTTAATCTTATTATAGTCTTTCTGTTTACTTATTTTAATTTATATAAATATTTTACTGTATTACGTTAGACACTGGAAATATATTTAAAAATTCAATTATAAATTAGTATATAATTTTAATATTTAGAATATATATATATTGTTATAAATAGTTAGGAGGTATTTTCTTGGACAACTTTAAAATCTATAAAGATATATCAGAAAGAACCCAAGGAGACATATATGTAGGAGTTGTTGGTCCTGTAAGAACTGGTAAGTCAACTTTTATAAAAAAATTTATGGATCTTATGGTAATACCAAAGATAGATAATGAATTTAAGAAGGAAAGGGCAAAGGATGAATTACCACAAAGTGGATCAGGGAAAATGATACACACAACAGAGCCCAAATTTGTTCCAAATGAAGCAATTGAAATAAACATTGAAGATGAAATAAAATTTAAAGTTAGAATGGTTGATTGTGTAGGCTATATAGTAAAAGAAGCATTAGGATATATAGAGGGTGATACACCTAAAATGGTAAATACTCCGTGGTATGATTATGAAATTCCATTTGAAGATGCAGCTGAAATAGGAACTAGAAAGGTTATAACAGACCATTCAACAATTGGTTTAGTTATAACTACAGATGGAAGCATAACTGGACTTGAAAGACAAGATTATGTTGAAGCAGAAGAAAGAGTAATTTCTGAACTGCAATCAATAAATAAGCCATTTGTAGTAGTACTTAATAGCTCAAGAGTAAATTCTAAGGAAACAAAAGAAATTAAAAAGGAAATGGAAGAAAAATATAACGTTGAAGTTCAACCTATGGACATAGCAAATATGAGAGAAGAAGACATTGAAAATTTATTTAAGCATGTACTTAAAGAATTCCCAGTAAAAGAAGTTAACATTGATATGCCGGAGTGGCTTGAGAGATTAGAAGCAGAACATTGGCTTAAAAAGGATTTCTTTAACATAATAAGAGGGATGAGCAAAAACATATCAAAAATAAGAGATATAAAAATTTCTCTAGATAAATTAGATGGAGAGGAGTTTTTAGGAGAGGCTTTTATAAAAGAAATAGATCTTGGGATAGGGACAGCTAGAGTTATTATGAAACCTAAGGATGGAATATTCTATAAAGTTTTAAGTGAAATTTGTGAATTAGATGTTACTTCAGAAAATGATCTTATGGCAATAATAAAAGAATTAAATTTTGCTAAAAAAGAATATGATAAAGTTAAAGATGCTTTAAATGATGTAAATGAAACAGGTTATGGGCTAGTAGCACCACAACTTAAAGAAATGAAATTTGAAGAACCTGAAATAGTTAAACATGGATCTCAATATGGAGTTAAGCTAAAGGCAAGTGCACCATCACTTCATTTTATAAAAGCTAATATACAAACTGAAATAAGCCCTATCATGGGGTCTGAAAAAGAATCAGAGGAGTTAGTTAAGTCATTACTTGAACAGTTTGAAAATGACCCAGCAACTTTATGGCAAAGTAATATGTTAGGTAAATCACTTGAAGTTCTTGTTAAGGAAGGTCTTCAAAATAAATTATATAAAATGCCAGAAGATGTTCAGATAAAAATTCAAAAAACATTACAAAAAATAATAAATGAGGGTAATGGAGGATTAATCTGTATAATCCTATAGAAATAAAAAAAGGTTAGTATCTTGTTTAACATTATACTAGCCTTTTTAAGATTATGTTATCATATCCATCAAATTGTGAATAATATATAATAGATAATATAAAATATATATTTTTAAAGTATTACGCGAAAAGGCATGGTGAGGTATTATGATTAATAAATACAAGGCTTATAAAAAAGTTGGGGTAATAGATAAGACAATCGCAGAGAAAGTAGGGTTTGATTTTTATGGAAATGTCTATGCTTCACCAGGAGTATTAAAGCATATAAGAAAAAAGCACGGCAAGCAGCTTACTAGAAATATAAAAGATAATTTAACAATAATTATTGAAAGAATTATTGTTAATCCTGATTTTGTAGGAATGAATAAAAGGAATGCAGAATTAGGTGCATTAGAATTAGTAAAAAAAGTTGATGCATATATAATGCTAGTACTTGAAGTTGATTTAAAAGAAAAATATATTTATGTTTCAAGTATGTATCCAGTAACAAAAAGTAAGATGAGAAATAAGATATATAGTGGCACTTTGAAAGAGGCTGTATAATAAAAAAAGTATTATTTGCTTGAAAAATGTTTCATTAAGTATGTATAATAAAAATATATAAAAGTTTTTGAGGTGAGAAAAGGCTCCTCACGCGCTAATATAATTTAGTAAACAGAGATGTAGGATACGCCGCCCTACCAAAAATTATTTAAAGACTTAGAGACTTTTGGTAAATACCAAGAGTTCTTTTTATTACAAAGGAAAACAGGAGGATGACTATGAAAAAAATTGCGGTTGTTTTTAATGGTGGAACAATATCAATGAAAGTTGATGATAGAATAAAGGCTGCTGTGCCAAGCTTAAGTGGAGAAGAGATAATGGCAATGGTTACAGGGATAGAAGATTATGCTGAAGTTGTAAATTATAATTTCTCATCTCTTCCATCACCACACGTTACACCTGAACTTATGCTTAAATTATCAAAATTTGTTCAAGAGCTAGCAGATAGAGAGGATATTGCAGGAATTGTTATAACACATGGTACAGATACTTTAGAAGAGACAGCATACTTTTTAGATTTAACAGTTAAGACTAAAAAACCAATAGTTGTAACTGGTGCTATGAGAAGTTCTTCAGAACTTGGATATGATGGGCCTTTTAATTTAGCTGCATCAATTTGTACAGCTATAGCTGAAGAGTCAAGAGGGAGAGGCGTGATAGTTTGTTTTAATGGAGAATTGAATGATGCAAGAGAAGTTACTAAAGCAAATTCAATGGCATTAAATGCTTTTAGAACTCCAAACTTTGGACCTGTTGGAATAGTTGACAATAATAAAGTTATATTCTATAGAAAGGGTAAAAAAGGAGAAAAGTTATCACCAAATAATATGGACAAAGATGTTGCACTTATAAAGTGTGTTGCTGGAATGGACTCATCTTACATAGAATTTGCTTTAGAAAAAGGATTTAAGGGTATTGTAATTGAAGGAATGGGAAGAGGAAATGTTCCACCAACAATGGTTGATGGAATAAAAAAAGCAATATCAATGAATATTCCAGTAATTCTTGTATCTAGATGCTTTGAAGGAAGAGTCTTTGAAAGCTATGGATATGAAGGAGGCGGAAAACATTTAATGGACCTTGGAGTTATATTTGGTGATACAATGCCAGGTCAAAAAGCGAGAATACAGCTTTTGGCAGCTATAAATTCAGGTAAGAAATTAGATGAAATTAAAAAATTATTTGAAGAAGGATTATATGAACATAATTAGATAAATGAATGAATTTTATTCATAAATTTAAAAATATTCGTATATAACAATATATTTTAATGAAATGTATTGACAATATTCGCAATAATTAATAGAATAGTATTGTAAAAAAACTCATATAATAGTGGAATATGGGCCGCTAGTTTCTACGAGATACCGTAATATCTTACTATGGGAAGACTATTCTTAAGAAAAAATTAAAGAAGGTCATTATGAGTTATTTTATAGAAAATAGGTCATAATGACCTTCTTGGTTTTGTGGGGGGAAAAAATGAATAAAGAAAAAAGGGTTTTCGAAATATTAGAAAACAAGAATGTTGATTTTAAGAAAGAGATTGTAGCTGGGATAACAACATTCTTAACAATGGCGTACATAATAGCTGTTAATCCAAGCATACTAAGTGCAACAGGAATGGATCAAGGTGCATTAGTTACTGCAACTTGTCTAGCAGCAGCTATAGCAACAATGCTTATGGGAGTATTTGCAAATCTACCATTTGCATTAGCATCAGGTATGGGACTTAATGCTTATTTTGCTTTTTCCGTTGTAATTGGAAAAGGTATATCATGGGAGATAGCACTTACAGCAGTTTTTGTTGAAGGTATCATATTTATTCTTATGTCACTATTTAAAGTTCGTCAAGCAGTTGTAAAAGCAATACCTATGAATATGAAATATGCAGTTACAGCTGGGATTGGATTATTTATTGCTTTTATAGGTCTTACTGGAAGTAAGATAGTTGTTGATAATCCAGATACATTTTTAGCACTAGGACATTTTACTACACCAACAGTTATAATAGCATTGATTGGAGTAGTGGTTATTGCTGTATTAGATAAAAAGGGAGTTAAAGCATCTATACTTTTTGGAATATTAGTATCAACATTACTTGCATGGGGATATGCAATGTTTAATCCAGAATATGCAGCAAGTCTTGGTATATATTTACCTAATGGAATTATTAAATTTGAAAGTATAGCTCCTATAGCAGGAAAACTTGATTTTGGTTATATGTTAAATCCAAATACTATATGGACTTTTATAACAGTAGTTTGTACATTCTTATTTGTTGATTTCTTTGATACTATTGGAACATTAGTTGGAGTTACATCAAGGGCTGGAATGCTTGATAAAGATGGTAATATTCCAAATGTAGGTAAAGCCTTAATGGTTGATGCGATAGGAACAACAGCAGGAGCGTGTCTTGGTGTTTCTACAGTAACAACTTTTGTAGAGAGTTCAACAGGAGTAGCAGCAGGGGGAAGAACAGGATGGACATCAGTAACAACTGGGTTATTATTCTTAGTTGCGATGTTTTTCTCACCAATTTTTGTAGCAATCCCTGCATGTGCAACAGCACCAGCTTTAATATATGTTGGTTATTTAATGCTTGGAGCTGTTAAAAATATTGATTTTAATGAAATAACAGAAGGATTCCCTGCATTTATAACAATTGCAGCTATGCCACTTACTTATAGTATAGGAGATGGACTAACGCTAGGAGTTCTAGCTTATGTTTTCATTAACGTTTTATATAATACATTCTTTATAAAGAAGAGAGAAGAAAAGAAAAAAATATCTATAGTTATGATTGTACTTGCAATAGTATTCTTATTTAAATTATTTTTATTATAAAATAAATGAAGGACTAGCTCAAAAGGCTAGTCCTTTTTTATGGGAAAGATAAATAAAACTTAAATGTAAACATTTTGTTAACAAACTATTGACTTTAATGTTATACTAAAATAATATGTATTTATGAATTTAAGTTTTATGTAGAGGAGGGAAAATAATGGTAAAAAGTATGACTAGCTTTGGAAGAGCTAGTAGTGAAGAAGGTAAAGAAAGACTTTTTTCTATTGAAATGAAAAGTGTAAATCATAGATATTTAGATATGAATATAAGAATGCCAAAGTCAATTTTTCCTTTAGAAGAAAGACTTCGTAAATTAATAAGCTCAAAATTAAATAGAGGAAAAGTTGATGTTTATATAAATCTTAAGAACTTTTCTAAAGGTGAAAGTATTGCAGAAGTTAATGAAACGTTAGCTAGAAGTTATTTTGAATGTTTAGCTAGAATTTCAGAAGAATTAAATATTCCAAATGATGCAACAGCAACTAAGATAGCAAGATTTCCAGATGTAATTTCAGTTACAGAAAAAGAAGAAAATATTGAAGAAATATTTGAAGAAATAAAAGTTTTAATGGAAACTTCTCTTGAAAATATGGTTGAAATGAGGGAGAGAGAAGGAGAAAAACTTAAAGAGGATATATTAGAAAAGCTTAATGTAATAGAAAACCTTGTACTTGATATAGAGAAAATTGCAGATTTAATTCCAATGCAGTATAAAGGAAAGCTAGAAGATAGAATAAAAGACCTAACTACAGGGATTGAAATAGATGAAAATAGAGTTGCAGTTGAAATTGCTATTTTCGCAGATAAGGCTACTGTAGATGAAGAAATTATAAGACTTAGAAGTCATATATCTCAAATGAGAAGTACTCTTGATATATGTGAGCCAATAGGTAGAAAGCTTGACTTTATTGTTCAAGAAATGAATAGAGAAGCAAATACTATAGCTTCTAAATCAAATGACATGAAAATGACAAATATAGTCATTGACATAAAAAATCTAATTGAAAAGATTAGAGAACAAGTTCAAAACATAGAATAATAAGGAGGATACACATGGGTATTAAATTAATCAATATTGGCTTTGGAAATATTGTGTCAGCTAATAGACTAGTTGCTATTGTAAGTCCTGAGTCTGCACCAATTAAGAGAATAATCCAGGAAGCTAGAGATAGAGGAATGCTTATCGATGCAACTTATGGAAGAAGAACAAGAGCAGTTATTATAACTGATAGTGACCATGTAATTTTATCAGCAGTTCAACCAGAAACAGTAGCTCACAGATTATCAAATAAAGATGATCATGAAGATGAGGTAGATGAATAATGAGTAAAAAAGGCGTTTTATTAGTAATATCAGGTCCATCAGGAGCTGGTAAAGGAACAATTTGTAAGGCATTATTAGATAAACATAAGGATATTTATTTATCAGTTTCAGCCACAACTAGAGAGCCAAGAGTTGGCGAAGTGCATGGTGTAAATTATTTCTTCAAAACCAAAGAAGAATTTTTACAAAAGGTCGAAGAAGGAGATTTCTTAGAACATGCAGAAGTGTATGGCAATTACTATGGAACACCAAAGTCTAGTGTACAAAAGATGTTAGACGAAGGCAGAGATGTAATATTAGAAATAGATATACAAGGAGCTTTAAAGGTCAAAGAAAATTGTGAAGAGGGAATATTTATATTTATACTTCCTCCATCAATGGAAGAATTAAAACAAAGAATCATTAAAAGAGGAAGTGAAACACCAGAATCTTTAATGACAAGATTTAAATCAGCGTATAAAGAAATAAACTATATTTCAAAATATAATTATGCTGTAGTAAATGATGAAGTAGATACAGCTGTAACAAAACTTGAAGCTATAATTGCAGCTGAAAAATGTAGAGTAGATAGAATGAAAAATAAGATATTAGATTCTAAGGAGGGCTTTATACATGAACAACTCTATGATTAATCCATCAATAGTAGATTTATTAAAAAAGGTAGAAGACAGATACTCACTAGTTATAGTGACTTCAAAGAGAGCTAGACAAATAATTGCAGGTAGTGAACCATTAGTAAAAGTAAATTCACAAAAACCTTTAACAATCGCAATAAATGAAGTAAACGAAAGCAAAGTAGGATACGAAACTACAGAAGTAGTAGAGGAAAATTAAAATACTATGTATAAGAATAAATGCGTTGTATTAGGAGTTTGTGGAGGAATTGCAGTTTATAAAGCATTAGATGTTGTAAGCGCTCTTCGTAAAAAAGGAGTAGAGGTTAGAGTCATAATGACTGAATCAGCTACTCAATTTGTTACACCATTAACATTTCAGTCAATTAGTCAAAATATGGTTATAACTGATATGTTTGCAGAACCAAAGGCGTGGGAAATTCAACATATTAGTCTTGCTCAAAAAGCAGATATAATGCTTGTTGCACCAGCTACAGCCAATATAATAGGTAAAGTTGCAAATGGTATAGCAGATGATATGTTATCCACTACTATCATGGCTACTAAAGCTAAGGTTATATTTGCGCCGGCAATGAATACAAATATGTATGAAAATCCAATTGTTCAAGCTAATATTAAAAAGCTTAAAGAATATGGATATGAGTTTATAGAACCAGATTCAGGAAGACTTGCATGTGGAGATGTTGGCAAAGGAAAACTTCCAAAGCCAGAAGTTATCTTTGAGCATGTTTTAACAGCACTTCACCCAACTAAAGATTTAGAAGGTAAGAAAGTTCTTGTAACAGCAGGACCTACTAGAGCCAATATAGATCCAGTTAGATTTATAACAAATAATTCAACTGGGAAAATGGGATATGCTATTGCAGAAGAAGCAAGAGATAGAGGGGCTAGAGTTGTACTTGTAACTGGAGCTAAGAATATAAAGAAACCACATGGAATAGAAATTATTGAAGTAGATACAAATTCTGAAATGAGAAGGGCTGTCCTTGATCATTATAATTCATCTGACATTGTTATAAAGTCAGCAGCTGTTGCTGATTATAAGCCTAAGGAATATAGCGATGAGAAAATAAAAAAAGGTGACGGGAATTTAAATATAGAATTTACTAGAGATAATGATATTTTAATGGAACTTGGGGAAAAGAAAAAGAACCAAGTATTAATTGGTTTTGCTGCTGAAAGTAGTAATTTGATAGAAAACGCAAAAGGCAAATTAAAGAGAAAGAATCTTGATTATATTATAGCAAATGATATTACATCAAAAGAAACAGGTTTTGGTAGTGATCAAAATAAAGTTTTTGTAATTTCAAAGGATGGTTCTATAAAAGAACTTGATATAATGAGTAAAAGAGAAGTAGCTAGTAATTTGTTTGATGTTATTGAAAGAAAGCGCTAAGTATGCGCTTTCTTCTCTTATTAAGAAGAATTTTGAAAGGGTGAACTTATAAAATGGAACTATATGCTGAAGTAATTGTAAATAGTGACGCTGTAGAGATAGATAAGCCATTCACTTATAAAGTTAAAGATGATCTAGTTCCTTTAATTAGTGTAGGTCACAGAGTTAAGATTCCATTTGGAGTGAGAAATAAACCTACAGAAGGGTTTGTTATGGCTCTTTCAACTGAATTTAATGATACATATAAGGTTAAAGAAATAATTAAATTATGTGATGAAGAACCTATTCTTACAAAAGAAGATTTGCTTATGATAGAATTTTTAATACGGAAAACTCTTTGCAAACATATAGATGCAATAAGGGTTTTAATACCAACTGGACTTATTAAAGGACTAAAAAGCAAAAAGAAAAAAGTTATTAAGTTTGTTAATGATTTTTATGAAGATATAAAAAATAAAGAAAAATATAAAAATCTTATTAGATTTATAAAAGATAATGATTGTTTATTTTCTAAAGCAGAATTATCTAAAGAATATAACTTTTCTACATATGTAATAAATAAATCAATAGAAAAAGGCTATTTATCTGTTGAAGAGACAGTAATAGAGAGATTTAATCGTAGGATTTATAAAGAAGATAATTCTAAAGATTTAACAGAAGAACAAAAACAAGCAATATTAAGGATTGAAAACACAGATAAAAATGGAGTGCTTTTAAAGGGTGTAACAGGATCGGGGAAAACTGAAATTTATATGAATTTAGTAGAAAAGGTACTAAATAGAGGAGAGGGAACTATTGTTTTAGTTCCAGAAATAGCATTAACTCCACAGATGATTGAAAGATTTAAAGGGAGATTTGGAGAAGATGTTGCACTGTTTCATAGTAGGCTTTCAGATGGTGAAAGATTCGATGAATGGTATAGAGTAAAATCAGGAAGGTGTAGACTTGTAGTTGGAGCTAGAAGTGCAATATTCCTTCCGGTAGATAAATTAGGATTAATAATTATCGATGAAGAACATGAAGGAACTTATAAATCTGAACATAACCCTAAGTATAATACTAAAGAAGTAGCAGAATTTTTAAGTGTTATAAAGGGATGTAAATATATTTTAGGATCTGCAACGCCATCTGTTGAAAGTTTTGCAGATGCTATGGTCTCAAAAGTAGAATTAATTGAACTTAATAATAGAGTTGATAATAAACCTCTTCCTACTATGGAAATAGTAGATATGAGGGAAGAACTTAAAGTTAAGAATCTTTCAATGTTTTCAAGAAAACTTTATAAAGAAATGAAAGAAGCTTTAGAGAGAAAAGAGCAAATTATATTATTCTTAAATAGAAGAGGGTTTTCTACATTTATTTCTTGTAGAAGCTGTGGATATGTATTTAAATGTCATAAATGTGACATATCTATGACTTATCATAAAAATGGATACTTAGTTTGCCATTATTGTGGCAGAACAGAAAAGCAAGTTAAAATTTGTCCAAAATGTAAGAGTAAATATGTTAAGTTTTTTGGAGCTGGTACTGAAAAAGTAGAGAATGAAGTTAGAAAATATTTTAAAGACGCTAGAATTCTTAGGATGGATGCTGACACAACAAGAAATAAAGATTCTCATGAAAAAATATACAATTCTTTTAAAAGAGGAGAAGCTGATATATTAATTGGAACCCAAATGATAACAAAAGGCTTAGATTTTAAAGGAGTTACCTTAGTTGGAGTATTGGCTGCTGATATGTCACTTAATATACCTGATTATAGATCTAGTGAGAGGACGTTTCAGGTAATAACTCAGGTTGCAGGAAGAGCAGGCAGAGGAGATAAAGAAGGAAAAGTTATAATACAATCTTATACTCCAAATCATCCAAGTTTAAAGTATGCTATAGATAATGATTATGTAGGCATGTTTAAAGAAGAAATTGCTATAAGAAAAGGAATGGGATATCCACCTTTTGGAAAAATACTGCTTATAAGAGGAATTTCAAAAAATGAAGAAAAATTAAAAAAATTTATGGAATCTATAGCTAAGGAAGTTGATAAATTATTAGATGATGAAATAACACTGCTAGGGCCAACTCAATGTATAGTTGGAAAGATTAAGGATAAGTATAGATGGCAAATCTTAATTAAGGGCAAAATTATAGATGAAGTAGCTAAAAAAATAAAAGATAGACTTTATGAAATGAATAAGAGTGTATATAATGAAATAAGAGTAAATATTGATATAAACCCAAATAATTTATTATAGGAGGAATTTTTCATGGCAATTAGAAAGATAAGACTTAAAGGTGATGAAGTATTAAGAAAGAATAGTAAGGTTGTTGATAAAATAGATAATAGAACTTTAACATTAATAGAAGATATGATAGATACTATGTATGAAGCTGATGGAGTTGGTCTTGCAGCGCCACAAGTTGGAATACTTAAAAGAATATTTGTTATAGATGTTTATGATGGAGAAGGTGCTAGAGTATTTATAAATCCTGAAATTCTTGAAACTTCAGGAAGTCAATATGGAGAAGAAGGATGTCTTAGTGTACCAGGTGAATTTGAAGATGTAGAAAGACCAAACTATGTAAAGATAAAGGCTTTAAATGAAAAAGGTGAAGAATTTATTTTAGAAGGTGAAGAATTACTTGCAAGAGCAATTGTACACGAAAATGATCACTTAAATGGTATTTTATTTATAGATAAAGTAAGATAAAGTTTACTAACACAAAAAAGGAGGGATACTTTTGAAGATAGTATTTATGGGAACACCAGATTTTGCAGTTCCATCTTTAAAAGAATTAATAGATAAATATGGAGTAGAGGCAGTATTTACTCAACCAGATAGACCAAAAGGTAGAGGTAAGAAATTAGCTTTTTCACCAGTTAAAGAGGAAGCCTTAAAGCATGATATTAAGGTATATCAACCAGAAAAATTAAAAGATGAAAAAGAAATGATTGAAATGCTAAAAGAAATGAATCCAGACTTTATTATAGTTGTAGCATTTGGTCAATTACTTACTAAAGAAGTTCTTGACATACCAAAGTATGGTTGTATAAATTTACATGGATCAATACTTCCTATGTATAGAGGTGCAGCTCCTATAAACTGGGCAATTATAAATGGAGAAAAGGTATCAGGAAACACTACTATGCTTATGGATGTTGGGCTTGATACTGGAGATATGCTTCTAAAGGATGAAGTTGAAATAACTGACAACATGAATGCAGGAGAACTTTATGATATCCTTAAAGAAAGAGGCGGAAAGCTTTTAGTTGATACAATAGAAGGTGTAGTTAATGGAACTATAACGCCAGAAAAACAAAGTCCAGAAAAACAAAGTGATGAAACTTTCTATGCTAAAATGCTAAATAAAAAGATGGCTGAAATTGATTGGAATAAGAGTGCTAAAGAAATTCATAATATGATTAGAGGATTAAATCCTTGGCCTGTTGCACATACTTTATATAATGGAAGCACTATGAAAATATTTGAAAGTGAAGCTTTAAATAAAGAAAGTAAGGCAGAGTGCGGAAAAATAATAGAAGTCTCAAAGAAGGGAATAGAAGTCTCTACTGGAGAAGGTGTTCTTTTAATTAAAAAAATGCAATTCCCGAATTCAAAACCTTTAATGGTAGAACAATATATAAATGGTCATGAGGTTAATAAAGAATTTATATTAGGTAGATAGGAGAGATATTTATGTATTATCCATTTTATTTTGATAGAACAATGCTTATATTAATACCTGCTCTTTTAGTTAGTTTTTGGGCTCAAGCAAGAATTAGCTCAACTTATAATAAATATAGAAATATAAGAACTATGAATGGGTATACAGGTGAGCAAGTTGCAAGAATGATGCTAAATGAAGCAGGACTTTCTTTTGTAAATATTGAAATGGTAAATACAAAACTTGGAGATCATTATGATCCAAGGAATAAAGTGCTTAGATTATCTCCAGAAGTATATAGCGGGACCTCAATTGCAGCTGCTGGAATTGCAGCTCATGAGGTTGGTCATGCAATTCAACATAAAGAAGCTTATAAGCCGCTTATGATTAGAAATTCAATTGTTCCAGTTGTAAATTTTGGTTCGAGTATTTCATGGATTTTATTTGTTATTGGGCTGTTTATGGGAAATAGTTTGCTTGTTAATTTAGGAATTGTATTATTTTCAGGAGTAGTAGTATTTCAATTAGTAACACTTCCAGTTGAGTTTAATGCATCAAGCAGAGCTATTAATATAGTAGATAAAAGAGGTATATTATATGGTGATGAAGTGAGTGGTGCTAAAAAAGTATTAGGAGCAGCTGCTATGACATATATTGCATCTGCATTAATGGCAATTGCACAGTTATTAAGATTAATTGCAATTAGTAAAAGAGATAATTAAAAAGTATTATAGATTAATAGATTAAGAAAAACTGAAAGAAGAGGTATTTTATGAATAGTAGAAGCATAGCTTTAAAAGTACTAAATAGGGTATTTAATGAAGGGGCTTATTCAAACTTAGCATTATCAAATGAATTAAACAATTCAGACCTTAATGATAAAGATAAAGCATTAGTAACAGAAATAGTTTATGGAACTATAAGAAGAAAAAGTAGTTTAGATACTCTTATAGCTTCATTTGTTAAAGATATAAAGATAATGGATAAAAGAGTATTAAATATCCTAAGAATGGCAATGTATCAATTGAAATTTTTAGATAAGGTTCCAAGTTATGCTGCGTGTAATGAAGCTGTAGAGCAAGCTAAAAAAATATCTTTAGGATCAAGCAAATTAGTTAATGGTATTTTAAGAACTTATGGTAAAAAAGGTGAGTCAGGGTTAAACTTTAAAAATAAAATATATGAACTAGCCTATACATATTCTTTTGAACCATGGCTTATAAGATTATTTATAAAACAATATGGAGAGGAAGATACTATAAAAATTCTAAATGGATTAAACTTTACTCCAAAGGTAACAGTTAGAGTAAATTCATTAAAATCTAACTTTGATGAAGTGTTTGAAGAGTTAGAAGAAAATGGTTATAATGTAGAAGAAGGATATATATGTCCTGAGGCTATTTCAATTAAAGGTGGAAAAAGTGTAGAAAATAATAAATTGTTTAATGAAGGTAAGATAACTGTTCAAGATGAAAGTGCTATGTTAGTTGCACCACTTTTAGATGTAAAGCATGGTGAAACTGTATTAGATTTATGTAGTGCACCTGGAGGTAAGACAACTCATATATCAGAGCTTCTTGAGAATACAGGAAAAGTTTTAGCTTTTGATTTACATGAAAATAAATTAGGATTAATTAAAGAAAATTGTGATAGACTAGGAATAGATAATGTAGAATTAAAAGAAATGGATGCTACAAAGATAGACGTAGAGCTTGTAGGTCTTGCTGATAAAATACTTTTAGATGTTCCATGTTCAGGTCTAGGAATAATAAAGAGAAAACCAGAAATTAAATGGAATAAAAATCGTGAAGAACTTAAAGAAATAGTTAAAGTACAAAGAGATATTATGGAAAATTCATGGCAATATTTAAAAATTGGTGGAGCTATGGTTTACTCAACTTGTACTTTAAATAAAGAAGAAAACGAGCAAAACATTGAATGGTTCTTAAATAAACATAAAGACTGTAAGTTAGAGAAAGTATTCATAGGCAAGGGAGATAATTTAAAATATCAAAATGATATGTTAACAGTTTTTCCAAATGAGTATATGGATGGTTTCTTTATGGCTAAACTTAAGAAAATTTAGTAGGAGAAATTTTATGAAAAATTTATTAGATTATACTTTAGATGAATTTGCATCATGGTTAAAAGAAAATGGTGAAAGTGCTTTTAGATCAAAACAAGTATTTTCATGGATGTACAAAGATATATGGAATTTTGATGATATGAAAAATATACCAAAGTCATTAAAAGAAAAGTTAAATGAAAACTTTGAAATTTTAATTCCTGAGGTTGTTGAATGTTTTAAGTCATCAGATGATAATACGAGGAAATTACTTTTAGCGCTTAATGATGGAAATTTAATAGAATGTGTAATCATGCAATACAAACATGGAAATACAATATGTATTTCTACTCAAGTTGGATGTAGAATGGGATGTAAATTCTGTGCATCAACAATAGATGGTAGAGTGAGAAACTTGACTTCTGGTGAAATTCTTTCACAAATAATGATAGCTCAAAAGGTATTAGGAGAAAGAATATCAAATATTGTTTTAATGGGAAGTGGGGAACCACTTGATAATTATGACAATGTTTTAAAATTCCTAAAAGAAGTGACTTCTGAATATGGATTTAACATAGGTCAAAGGCATATTACACTATCAACATGTGGATTAGTACCTAAAGTTTATGAATTAGCAGATGAAGGTATGACAATAACACTTGCGATTTCATTACATGCATTTAGTGATGAAAAGAGAAGAGAGATAATGCCAATTGCTAACAAATATTCAATAAAAGAAATTTTAGATGCATGTCATTACTATATTGACAAAACTAATAGAAGAGTAACATTTGAATATGCACTAGTAAAAGATGTTAATGATAGTAAAGAAGATGCTAAATCTTTAGGGCAATTATTAAAAGGAATGCTTTGTCATGTCAATTTAATACCTGTAAATGAAGTAAAAGAAAATTCATTTAAAAGATCTTCTAATAAAACTGTAGAAACTTTTGCAGAAATTCTTAAAGATAGAGGAATTGAAGCTACAGTTAGAAGAGAAATGGGCGGAGATATTAATGCAGCATGCGGGCAATTGAGAAGAAGTTACATTAAGTCCCAAAGTTAGGGGGAGAGTATATGGTAGGATATAAAAGTGATGTTGGAATAAAACGAAAATTTAATGAAGATAGTTTTGGTTACTTTGAAGATGATTCTTATAGTATTTACGTAGTTGCAGATGGAATGGGTGGCCATAATGCAGGTGAAGTAGCTAGTGAAATGGCAGTTAGTGAAGTTATAAAATTTGTAAATGATAATATTAATGAGTTTTGTGATAATGTTCTTGAAGAAGCAATAAAAAAAGTAAACTCTAATATATATAATTATTCAGCAAGTGATAAAAAGTTAAAGGGAATGGGAACTACAATAACAGCATGTTTGTGTTATAATAATAAAGTAATTGTTGCAAATGTAGGTGATAGTTCTTGTTTTGGAGTTAAGGATGATATTGTATATAAGCTTACAAAGGATCACTCTTTAGTTCAGCAACTTTTAGATGCTGGAAGTATATCAGAAACTGAGGCAATGAATCACCCAAATAAAAACATTATTACAAGAGCTGTTGGAACTAGTGAAAATGTTGAAGTAGATATATTTAAATTTGAGCTAAATGAATATGATAAATATCTAATATGTTCAGATGGATTAACTAATGAAGTCACAATTGATGAAATGAACAATATATTAAAGAGAGAAAAAAACAATAAACTTGCCTGTGAATACTTAGTAGATGAAGCTAATAAAAATGGAGGCAGAGATAATATTACAGTGATGTTGTTTGGAGGAGAGATAATATGAATGGGGAAATATTAGGCGATAGATATGAACTACTTGAGCAAGTTGGCGAAGGTGGCATGGCTATTGTTTATAAGGCTAGATGTAATAAGCTAAATAGATATGTAGCGGTTAAAATTCTAAAAGCTGAGTACTCAGATAATGAAGAAATAGTTAGTAAGTTTAAAAAAGAAGCAACTGCCATAGCGAAGCTATCTGACAACAATATAGTTAATGTTCTAGATGTAGGTACTCAAGGAGATACTAATTATATTGTAATGGAACTAGTGAATGGTAAAACACTTAAAGAAGTTATAGAACAGTTTGGTAAAGTAAGTTATGAGACTGCTATAACTATTGCAATTCAAGTTGCAAAAGCTTTAGATTGTGCGCATAAAAATAATATAATTCATAGAGATATAAAACCTCAAAACATATTGGTTACTGAAGATGGTTTAGTTAAAGTAACTGATTTTGGTATTGCTAAATCTTCAGATTCTGCAACATTAACAAATACAAGTACTATTTTAGGTTCAGCACATTACTTCTCACCAGAGCAAGCAAAAGGAAGTTTTATTGATGATAGAACAGACATTTATTCATTAGGTGTTGTAATGTATGAAATGTTAACAGGAAAAGTGCCATTTGAAGCAGATTCTCCTGTTACAATAGCTTTAAAGCATCTTCAGGAACAAGTAATTCCGCCAAAGGAGTTAAATAGTAAAATTCCTGAAAGCTTAAATAAAGTTGTATTAAAGTGTATGGAAAAGGATGCAAATAAAAGATATCAAGATGTTAAAGAGCTAATATCTGATCTTGAAAAAATAAAAGAAAATCCAGATGCTGAAATTGGAGCTGCTAGTAAAATTGGAAATGATACTCAAGCAACTACTCAGCATACTATTGTAATGGATGCTATAAAAGAGCCAATAATAACAAAAGATGATCATAATGACTTAGAAGACGAATATTATGATGATGAAGATGATGAATATTATGATGAAGATGATGGCTATTATGATGAATCAGAAGATGATAATTATGAAGAAGAAAAGAAACCTAAAAAGAAGGATCAACATAAAAAAAGCAGTAAAGGAATTATAATTGGTATAGCAGCTGTAGTTATTATTGCACTTTTAGGTGTTGGGGGATACTTTATGCTTGGAGGAGGAGGTTCTCCTAAGAAAGTAAATGTTCCAAATCTTGTTGGTATGGCTTTTGAAGATGCTCAGAAAGAAGCAAGTGGTCTTGGACTTAAAGTTGTTAAAATTAAAGAAGTTAAAAGTGACAAAAAAGCTGGAACGGTATTAGAAACTGATCCTAAAGCTGGAGAAGCAGTTAATGAAGGAACAACTATAAATGTTACAGTTAGTGGTGAAGAAAAAACATATATGCCAAATGTAGTTGAAGATACTTTAGATGATGCTAAAACTAAGCTAAATAGTATTGGAATAACTAATATAAATGTTACGGAAGAATATAGCGATAGTATATCATCAGGAAAAGTAATTTCACAAGATCCATCAAAAGATAGTGAAGTCACTAAAGATACTACTGTTAATTTAGTTGTAAGTAAAGGCAAAAAGACAACAAATGTTACTATACCTTCATTGAAGGGATTAACTGAAAGAGAAGCTAGAGACAAATTATCTTCTCTTGGATTAAACGTAAATGTTCAAACAAGCAAAACAACAGATCCATCATTAAAGGATAAAGTAATAGATTCATCACCAAAATCAGGTACTACTGTAGAAAAAGGTTCAGATGTTATATTAACTATTGGAACTTACACAGAAGAAAATATAGATATAATGAGTAAAATTAGTGGAATGAGCTTTAAAAATGCTGTTAAGGAGTTAGCTAAATATAATATTACAGCAACTATTCAAGATGGATATGATAAAGATGGGAATATTGTGAGTTCTTCTCCATCTTCTGTAAAACCAGGAGGTTCAGTAACGCTAACAACTGATAAAGAAAAAACACAACAAATTGATAGTAGTAAAGTAATCGGAAAATCTTTTAGTGATGCATCATCATATTTAGAAGGATTAGGATATAAAGTACATTCAAATCCTGGTAATGCAGGTCCTAATGACATAGTAACTGGTATGGATGTAAATGGAAAAAGTGTTGCTCTTACTATAAAAAAAGATGATAGTACAGAAACTGGTACAGAAGCGGGTCATAAAGAGAACAAAAATAAAAAAAATTAATAATATTTAATTTAATAAATAAAAAAAGGGGCAATAGTGCCTCTTTTTTATTTATTAAAATTTATATAAATTCTTAAAGCATAATTTAAAAAGGTTGCAAAAAATAATGAAAAGTGTTTATATTAATAAGTAAGAAAGAAATTTTTGGAGGAACTATGAAGGGAAAAATAATTAAAGGAATAGGTGGATTCTATTATATAAAAACTGACGAAGGAATAATAGAATGTAAGGCTAGAGGGAAGTTTAGACATAAATCACTTAAACCTATGGTTGGAGATAATGTAGAGATTTTAATAGAAAATGGAAAAGGAACTATTGAAAAGATAGATGATAGAACTTCAGAGCTTATAAGACCAACAGTTGCAAACGTAACACAAGCATTTGTAGTCTTTGCTATAAAAAATCCTGATTTAAACTTTGATTTATTAAATAGATTTTTAGTGCTTTGTGAAAGTAATAATATAAAGGCAATAGTAGCTTTAAATAAAATCGATTTAGTAAATGAAGAAGAAAGAAAAGAATTAAAAGAAAAGATTAATGCTATAGGATATGAAGTGTTATTTATAAATGCTAAAAAGGGAATAGGCATAGATAATTTAAAAGAAAGATTAGAGGGTAACGTAACCGTTTTATGTGGCCCATCAGGAGCAGGAAAATCAACTCTTATAAATACACTTACAGATAGATTGCATATGGAAACAGGAGAAGTTAGTGAAAAAATTGGTAGAGGAAAGCATACTACAAGACATAGTGAGCTTATAGATGTATCTAATGGATATATTGTTGATACACCAGGATTTTCAACTTTAGATGTAACATTTATTGATAAAGATGATTTAAGATATTGTTTCCCAGATTTTGAGAAATATAATAATGAATGTAAATATAGAGGGTGTCTGCATCATAAAGAACCAGGATGTGCAGTTAAAGGCGCTGTAGAAGAGGGAAAAATTAATAAATATAGATATGAATTTTATATAAGAACATTAGAAGAAATATTAAAAGGGAGGAAGTATTAATGATAAAAATAGCACCGTCAATTTTATCAGCAGATTTTTCAAGATTAGGGGAGGAAATAGAGCTTTTAGATAAAAGTGGAGCAGATTACATACATATAGACGTTATGGATGGAGCCTTTGTACCCAATATAACTCTTGGAGCACCAATAGTTAAGGCTATTAGAAACAGAACAGATAAAATATTTGATGTTCACCTAATGGTTGAATCACCATCAAGATACATAGATGATTTTGTAGATGCAGGAGCAGATATCATAACTATACATTATGAAGCTGAAAAACATATAGATAGAGCAATTCAATATATAAAATCAAAAGGTGTAAAAGCTGGAGTTGTATTAAATCCAGGAACTCCAACTATACTTATTAAAGATTTAATTTCTAAATTAGATATGGTTTTAATAATGAGTGTTAATCCGGGTTTTGGAGGACAAAGCTTCATTGATTATTCTATAGAAAAGATTAAAGAAGTAGATGAAATGAGAAAAAAATATAATAAAGATTTAATAATAGAGATAGATGGTGGGATTGGTATAGATAACATTAAGACAGTTAGAGAGGCTGGAGTGGATGTTGCTGTTGCAGGTTCTTCTGTATACAAGAATGGTGAAGTTATTAAAAATATAGAGAATCTTAAAAGGAATTCATAAAATGAGAGCAATAATAGTAACTGGTGGTAATCCACCTTCAGAAAAACTATTAAAATCATATATAAAAGAAAATGATATTATAATCGGAGTAGATAGTGGATGTAATATTTTATATAAGCTAAATATAATTCCAAATTTAATATTAGGAGATTTTGATTCAATTAGAAAAGAGGTCTTAGAATATTTCTTAGAAAATGGAGTAAATATTGAAAAGTATAACTCGGAAAAAGATTATACAGATACTGATTTAGGTTATAGAAAAGCTAAAGAGGTATTTAATGTTAATGATATTCTTATGTTTGGAGCTACAGGCTCAAGGCTTGATCATACTTTAGGTAATATAGGAATACTATTTAGAGCTCTTAAAGATAAAATTAAAATGGAAATTATAGATGAGCATAATAGAATGTATATAGTAGATAAAAGTTCGATTATAAAAAAAGAAGAAGGTATGGTTATATCATTTCATGCTTTAAGTGAAGTTGTAAAGAATTTTACTATAAGAGGTGGTAAGTATGATTTGACAAGCTATGATATGACACTTCTAGAGCCAAGAGCTATTTGTAATGAATTTTTAGCGAGTGATATTAATATCACTTTTGATTCAGGTATAATTTTAGTTATGTATACTAGAGACTAAAAATAGTTTATAGTAAAAATAGGAACTAATATTTCTTTTTTGCATACAATGTAAAAAGGGGATATTGGTTCTTTTTTATTAATTTGTATTTATGGGAGGAAGAAATGAAAATAGTAGCTATAAAATTACCTAAATGTATATCAAGTATAATAAAATTTTTTAGAAGAAAAAAATAAAATACATAAGAATTTAAAATATAAAAAAAATGCAGTGCGTATGCAATGCATTTTTTTTATTTGAACTATATTGCTCTTTCAACCTTACCAGATCTAAGACATCTTGTACAAACGTGAACTTTCTTTGGAGTTCCATTAACTAAAGCTTTTACTTTCTTTATGTTAGGAGCCCAAGTTCTCTTTGATTGACGATGTGAATGGCTGTATTGAACACCTGCAACAACACCTTTGTTACAAATTTCGCATCTTCTTGCCATTTGAAAACACCTCCTTGTTAAGTGAAGATATATTTCTCTTCAATAGGACAGAATTCATTGTAACATAATATTATATGATTTTGCAAGTGCTTATTTTAAAAAAATATAGATTATTTTCCTATATTCTCATATAAATCTTGAATAATAGAGTTTTCTAATATAAAATATAGATATGATATGTATGAGGAGGAATAGTAATGGTAGGATTTTCAAAAGAAAATGGAAAAGTTCATTACTCAGAAGAAGTCTTAGCTAAGATTGTTGGATTATCAACAATGGAATGCTATGGTGTAGTAGGTATGGTTTCAAAGAATGCTACAGAAGGTCTTTGGGAGTTAATTAGAATAGAACATTTTAACAAGGGAGTTAAGATAGCTATTAATGATGATGATAAATTAGATATTGAATTATTTGTTATGGTAGAGTATGGAACAAAAATATCTGTTATAGCAAACAATATAATTCAAAAAGTACGTTATAATGTAGAAAACTTTACTGGACTAAAGGTAGCATCAATTTCAGTAAATGTTCAAGCGGTAAGAGTCTAGGAGGTAAACGACTAATGGAATTTAATAAGATAAACGGCCGTGATTTTTATAACATGGTAGTAAACGCAAGCAATAGGCTAGCGGAAAAGAGTGATTATGTTAATGCATTAAATGTATTCCCAGTACCAGACGGAGATACAGGAACTAACATGTCAATGACTTTTAAAGCTGCTGTTAAGGAAATAGAAAATATAGATTCAGATTCTATAGGAGAAGTTTCTAAAAAGCTTGCGAAAGGTGCATTAATGGGTGCAAGAGGTAACTCAGGGGTTATTCTTTCTCAAATTTTAAGAGGAATTTCAAAGGGATTAACTAATCTTGAGGAAGTTTCAGCTAGCGAGTTTGCAAATGCATTACAAGAAGGATCAAATTCTGCATATAAGGCAGTTATGAGACCAACTGAAGGAACTATACTTTCAGTTATAAGAGCTACAGCTGAAGCAGGTATGCATTCAAAAAAACACAACGTAAAAGAACTTTTAGAAGAAGTTACAGTTGCTGCAAAGGTAATGCTTGATAAAACACCAGAATTATTACCAGCACTTAAAAAGGCGAAAGTTGTAGATTCAGGTGGTATGGGACTTTATATAATACTTCAAGGTATGCTTGAAGCATTAAAAGATGGAATAGTTGCAGAAGTTAAAGATATTAAAATTGGTGAAGGTGGCGGAGAAGTTACTGGAGCTAAGACAACTGGAGATGCAGATATTAAATTTGGATATTGCACTGAGTTTATAATATTAGGTGATGCGACACATGCAACAGAATTACAAAATGAAATTGAACCTTTTGGGGATTCAATGATAGTTGTTGGATATGATGATGTAATAAAAGTTCATATTCATACAAATGATCCAGGGCTTGTCTTATCAAAAGCTGTAAAGATTGGTGAACTTTCAAAGATCAAGATTGATAATATGAGGGAAGAACATAGAGAACTTTTAGCTGGAGAAATGAGAGAAGAACAAGCAAAGCAAGCAGAAGAAGCAGCAGAACAAGAAGAAATTAAGAAGTATGGTTTTGTTACAGTTGCTATGGGTGATGGAATTACAAACATATTTAAAGACTTAGGTGTTGATTATGTAATTGAAGGTGGTCAAACTATGAACCCTTCAACACAAGATATATTAGATTGTATAGATAAAATTAATGCAGAAAATATATTCATATTACCAAATAATAAAAATATAATAATGGCTGCATCACAAGCACAAGAAATATCAGATAAAAACGTAATTGTAATACCAACAACAACTATTCCACAAGGAATAACTTGTGTATCAATGTTCAATAGAGATGCTGAACCAAAGGAAAATGAAGAAGAGCTGAAAGAATTAATGGAAGCTGTTAAAACTGGTTCAGTAACATATGCTGTTAGAGATACAGAAATGGATGGAATAAACATTAAAGAAGGAAATATGCTTGGCTTAGTAGAAGGCAAGATTAAAGAAGTTGGGGAAGACAAATTCGAAGTTGCTGAAAAAGTACTTGAAAATATGGTCGATGATGATAGTGAACTTATAACTATATTCTATGGTGAAGATGTTACGGACAATGAAGCAAATGAATTTGTATCTAAGTTAGAAGAAAAGTATGAAGATTGTGATATACAATTATATAAAGGTGACCAACCTTTATACTACTTCTTAATGTCAGTTGAATAATATATATTAAATTACACAAAATAAAAAGCACCGTAAGGTGCTTTTTATATTTATATTGGACGAGGTGAGGAAAGGGATGAATATTTACACTGAAGTTAGCAATATAAAGGGGGTAGGACCTAAGGCAACTGAGAGACTTAATAAAGCAGGTATATTTAGTGTCCTTGATCTTCTTTTATATTTTCCAAGAGACTATGAATTTATAAATGGTAACAGTAGTATAAAAGAGATAGATGAAAATGAAAAACAGATATTAAGCTGTACTATGGTAAGAGCAAAGGGAGACTTTAGGACAAAGACTGGTAAAATAATAACTAATATAGAATTTAACTATAATGGTATAAGTATTATAGGAAAGTGGTTTAATCAACCTTATATAAAAACTAAATTCAGAAAAGGTGAAACTTATAATCTATTAGGCAAATACAAAAAGGTAGGACACACACTTGAGATTACAAATCCTCAAATTGGTTCAAATGAGTCGTTAAAAAGTGAGATAATACCTAAATACTCATTGAAAGGTGAGCTTACGAATAATTTTCTAGCAAAGGTAGTTGGGCAAGTTTTAGATACTATAACTGTAACTGAAAATTTACCTTTGGATATATTAAAAAAATATAATTTAATTTCTTTAGATGAATCTATTAGAGAAATTCACTTTCCAAAAGGAAAAGATAAATTAGAGAGAGCTATTGAAAGATTAAAGTTTCAGGAGTTATTCACATATTCGATGAAATTACTTATGCTTAAACAAAAGATTAGAATAAAAAATGGTATAGGATATAATTGGACTGATGAACTTAACGATTTAAGAGAATCTCTTCCATATAGTTTGACAAATGCTCAAGCTAAAGTTGTAAGATCTATATTAAAAGATCAAAAGTCATTGTATCCAATGAATAGGTTGGTTCAGGGAGATGTAGGTTCTGGCAAAACTATAGTTGCTTTAATTGCTATTTTTAATGCTTATAAAAATGGTTATAAATCTGCATTTATGGCACCGACTGAAATTCTTGCAAATCAACATTATAAAGAAGCTAAGAATATTTTTGAAGGGTTCAATATAGAAATTGAACTTTTAACTGGAAGCACATCTATGAAAGAGAAAAAAAGAATAAAGGAAAGAATAAAAGAAGAGGGACCTTTACTTGTAATAGGAACTCATGCACTTATCCAAGAGGATGTTGAATTTAATAATTTAGGTCTTGTGGTAACTGATGAACAACATAGATTTGGGGTAGAACAAAGAAGTAGACTTATTAATAAAGGTAAGAGGGCTGATGTGTTAGTTATGACAGCAACTCCAATTCCTAGAACTTTAGCACTTTATGTTTACTCGGATTTAGATGTATCAGCTATAGATGAATTACCACCTGGTAGAAAGAAGATAGATACAAGATTTTTTAAAGATGATGAAAGAGATAGTGCTTATAGATTAGCACTTAGTGAAATCAATAAAGGAAGACAGGTATATATTGTATGCCCACTTATTGAAGAAGATGAAAAAGAACAACTAAATTCAGTTGAAAGTGTATATGAAAAATTAAATTATGGAATCTTTAAAGATATTAAGGTTGAGTATCTTCATGGAAAGATGAAAGGTGTAGAAAAAGATGAGATTATAAATAGATTTAAAAGTGGAGACACTAAAGTTTTAATATCAACTACTGTTATAGAAGTAGGAGTAAATGTTCCAAATGCATCGGTTATGATTGTTGAAAATGCTGAAAGGTTTGGATTGGCACAACTTCATCAATTGAGAGGTAGAGTTGGTAGAGGAGAATATGAATCATATTGTATATTAATTGCAAAGGCAAAAAGTGAAACCACAAAAAGAAGAATGGAAATACTTACAGAATCAACAGATGGTTTTTATATATCGGAGCAAGATTTAAAACTTAGAGGCTCAGGTGAAATGTTTGGAATGAGACAAAGTGGTGATGAAGGGCTTTTACTTGCAGATTTATATAATGATATGAAAATATTAATAAAAGCTAGAGAAGAAGCTAATAATATTTTATTAAATGAGACAGAAAAAAATAAAATATTAATAAGGGAAATAAAGAGCAATTTAGAAAAAAGTAGTAAATATATATGTTTTAACTAATTATAAATTGTATAAAAAAGTTGATTATGATAGAATAAAAGATATATGGCACTAAGGAGGATATAAATAGTGAGAATAATAGCAGGAAAAGCAAGAGGACGTAAAATATTATCACCAGCAACATACGAGACAAGACCAACTTTAGACAGAGTAAAGGAAGCTATGTTTAGTATGATTCAAGGATACATACCAGAAGCAATAGTTGTGGATGTTTTTGCAGGAACAGGAAGCTTAGGACTGGAAGCGGCAAGCAGAGGTGCTAAGGAGTGCTACTTATTTGATAAGAGTGAAGTAACCTTCCCACTATTAAAAGAAAATGTTGAAAATCTTAAGTTTACAGATTTTTGTCATCCATTAAAGATAGATGCGTATGCAGGTCTTAAGATGCTTGCAAAGAAGGGGAAAAGATTTGATTTAGTTTTCATAGATCCACCTTACTGCAAAGAAATGATTCCAGAGGCAATAAAAACAATTAAAGAAAATGATATGTTAAATGAAGATGGAATAATAGTTACAAAAATAGATTCTATAGAAGAAAGATATGAAGGATATGAGGATATTAAACTTACAAGAAGTAAGAAATATGGAAATACAACAGTTTGCTTCTATAAAATCCAAGGAGAAGAATAATGAAGTCTGCAATATATCCTGGAAGCTTTGATCCAATAACTAATGGACATTTAGATGTTATAGAAAGAGGGGCAAGAATATTTGATAAGATTATAGTTGCCGTTCTTATAAATGTTGAGAAAAAAGGGTTGTTTGATATAGAAGAACGTGTTGAACTTATAAAAAAGGCTACTCAAGGAATTGGAAATGTTGAAATTATAAGTTTTGAAGGATTACTTATAGATTTACTTAAGCAAAAAGAAACTAATATAATATTAAAAGGACTTAGAACAGTAATGGACTTTGAATATGAATTGCAAATGGCTTTAATGAATAACAAATTAGATAAAGAAGTAGAAACCTTATTCATGGCAACTGCTACTGAAACTTCATTTGTAAGTTCATCAGCAGTTAAGCAAGTAGCTAAATTTGGCGGAAGTATTGAGGGGTTAGTTCCAAGTAATATTGTTGATGATATTGAAAGAAAGATTAACAGGGATGATAGAGGTGTTGTAAATGGACAAACAAGAAATTAATATTGTTGAGCTTTTAGAATATCTACAAGACCTTGTAGATAATTCACCAAAGGTACCTATGAGTGGAAAAGCTATGGTAGATAAAAAAGAATTTATAAACGTTATAGACCAAATAATAAATTATCTGCCAGATCAATTTAAAAAAGCTCAATGGGTAATGAATGAAAGAGATAGAATACTTACAGAAGCTAAAAGAGAATATGATTCAGTAAAAGAAGAAACAATGCATCTTATGAGACAAAATGTTGAGAATCATGATATAGTCAAAGAAGCGAAAATCAGAGGTCAAGAAATTTTAGCATCAGCAAAAAGAGATGCTAAAAAGATAAGAGTTGGAGCTAGAGATTATGCTGATGAAATATTATCAGAGCTTGATAAAGAAATGGAAAAAAAGAAGATGGAGCTTATTAAGTCACTTCAAATAAGTTTTGAAGATACAGCAAAAGAAATTGATCAAAACCTTACAGAAGCATGCTCCATTGTAAAAGAAAATATTAAAGAATTAAGAGATATGAACTAATATTTTTCTTAAAGACTTTAAAATTAAAGGAATTGATAAAAATATTAGTATTGGTACTGCATACATAAATAAATTTTTATATGAATTAGTTGATGTTATAAGTGATGAGGTTTCTGTAGTTTTAAAAATAATATTTGATAAGCAAAAACTTACTGTAAAGCTAAATAAACCTTGTACAAGCTTTAAAAACATATATTTAATCATAGAAACATTATTTTTACTCATAAATGATGATGTTTGTGCAATAGCGGATAAACCGGAAAATGATGCAAAAAAGCTTATTATGGATAATTTAAGGTGTATTGAAAGGTTACTTGAAGCTATTATATTACAACCATTTGTCATTTCAATGCTTCCTAAAAATGTTCCGTATAAGGCGTTTTTTGGTATGTTTAAAAAAGTTTCTATATTATAGAATGTACTACTTATTAATGAACTATTTTTAAGTATAGATATAATTACAGAGAATGCTACCACATAGCCAGACACTGCTAATGTGGTATTAATTGCGTTTTTAATTGCATCATCAATTGCAAGTCCAAAATTTACATTAGAACTTTTTGAAATCTTCTTCTTATAATTATTATTAGAGGAAGATTTTTTTATTGTTAAAAGTGCAATAAAGAAAAGTGATAAGTAATTGCTTATAAGAAGGAAGTAACCATATTTAGGATTACCCAGTAAAGTTGCACCAACAGAACCTAGAAGAAATATTGGGCCTGTATTTGAAGCTATATTAACTAATCTAAAATATTCTTTTTTTTCTATATATCCTAATTCGTAAATATCTGAGCTATATTTTGCACCTAATGGGTATCCACACAACATACTTGCAACTATAGGAAAAGAACAGCTAGGAGAAAGTTTAAGAGGTCTACACACAAGGGGACCTAGTATATTAGAGTACAGTGATATTCCATCATAGGAAATAAGTAAATTACAAATTAGCGAAAAAGAAAAAACAGTGGGCACAATAGCTTTAAAAGAAAGCTTACAACCTTCTATGGCAGCTTGGATAGAAGATTCGATATTAACTACAAACAGAACAATTAATACGGTAATAACAAAACAAAAGATATAATTTCTTTTAATATTAGTTAGCTTAAGAAGTATAAATGTAAAAATAAATATAAATATCCATAAAATAAAAATACTATTCATGAAATCACTCCCATCAATAGTATTTATATGCACAAAATTAAGTTAAATTCTTCTATAAATATAAGGAGTTTTAAAATAATCCTCCATAGGTGAAATTGAGTTATTTAATAATGAGTATGCTTTTGTACCTTGAAGGTCAAGTTGAAGCATATTATTAGAAATATGTCTAGGAATTTTGGTTAGTATATTTATTTCACTATTTTCTTTAATTGATTTTAGTATTTTTGCTCCCTTTTCATTAAAAGCTAAAGGTCTTATATACGTTATATCGGAAGTTTGAATTGCTTCTATAGGGAAGTTTTCAAAGCCTATAAAAACTTTAGAAAGTATTCTAGATATTTTAGTATAAGTATATCTTTTACTTTTTGATTTTAATATAAGTTCTTTTAATGAGTTGCAATTGATTATTTCTTTTAAAATTTTATTATCAAGGCCTTCAGATACATCGGATATAGATTTAATACTTTCTGCATTTGTTAAAAGTTTATATTTTAAAAATGGAAATAAAGATTCTTCAAAAACAAAATTATAATTTTTTTCATTAAGTTCAGTTATTACTTTTAAGCTTTCGGTTGGAATAGAGTTTTTAATAATATTTACATCAAAATTATCTTTTAAAGTCTCTCTAATTGAAGTTGCAGAAGAAAATGTCTTACTTAGGGAAATATCATTATAATTACTACCTTCTCTTTTTAATGTAAAAGGCTTAATATTACTATCTAATTTAAGTAATGCTTTTATATACTCGATAGCTAGAATATTGTTAGAACTTGATAATATTTCGCTAATATTTGAAAACAATAATAAAGAATTTAAAGCATTAAGTCTAGCTGTATGGAAGGGCAATCCTTTATCTAATTCTATCTTTAGTCTGTCTTTATAATTTTTTGGCTCATCTTTTAATATTTGTGCAATACTAATTAAATCTTCTATTTTGCCACTTTCACTTCCAAAATATATATTATCAATGCAATTTAGAGAATTTAATAGCTTAACACCTCCGTAAGCAAAATTTTCAGCTGAAGATAATGAATATACTAATGGAAGTTCTAGTACAAGATCAACACCGTTTAAAACAGCCATTTTTGCTCTATTATATTTATCTATAATTGCAGGGTTACCTCTTTGCATGAAATTTCCACTCATTACAGAAACTATTCCATCGGCATTTGTATCCTCAATTGCTTTCTCTAAGTGATATTTATGACCTAAATGGAATGGATTATACTCTGTGATAATTCCTGTTAAATTCATATGAATAATCCTCCTAAAAATAAAGAATATTCATAAGTATAGCATAAAAAAAGTGAAATGGCACGTTTAAAGGTGGAGAGGTTATTATTCAGAAAATTTGCAGTATTTCAAATCTATTGAATTCAAGCGTTAGGAAAAAAAATAGAGCTTAGAGGTTGAAAATAGCCATCATTTAGGAGTATAGTAGTATATGGAGATATACACGGATCTTTGAAAGGAGAAATGAACATGGAACTTATGAACAAGATATGGGAGGCTGCTAAAGCTGACAAAAAGAAGATAGTTCTTCCTGAAGGAAATGAGGCTAGAACAGTAGTTGCTGCTCAAAAAATAGCTGAAGAAGGAATAGCTACACCAATGCTAGTTGGTAATAAAGAAGAAATATTAAAGGCTGGTAAGGAGCAAGGTGTTGAACTTAAAGGAGTAGAGATAATAGATCCAGAAGTTTCACCTAAGCTTAACGAATACATAGAAGCTTTTTATGAATTAAGAAAAAATAAAGGTATGACAATGGAAAAGGCTGAAAGAATAGTTAGAGATCCTCTTTATTTTGCTACAATGATGGTAAAATTAGATGATGCTGATGGAATGGTTTCAGGAGCTGTTCATACTACAGGAGATCTTTTAAGACCAGGTCTTCAAATAATAAAAACTGCACCAGGAGTTTCAGTAGTATCAAGTTTCTTTATAATGCTTGTACCTGGATCAAAATATGGAGAAGAAGGTATGCTTTTATTCTCAGACTGCGCAGTTAACCCGAATCCAAACTCAGAACAATTAGCTGCAATTGCAATAGCTACAGCTGAAACTGCAAAGAACCTTTGCAAAATGGATCCAAAAGTAGCAATGCTTTCATTCTCAACAATGGGAAGTGCAGATCATGAAGTTGTCGATAAAGTTAGAATTGCAACTGAAAGAGCAAAAGAATTAAGACCTGATTTACAAATAGATGGAGAAATGCAATTAGATGCTGCTATAGTACAAAAAGTAGCTGACCAAAAGGCTCCAAACAGTAATGTTGCAGGTAATGCTAATGTATTAATATTCCCAGATTTACAAGCTGGTAATATAGGATATAAATTAGTTCAAAGATTTGCAAATGCAGAAGCTATAGGACCAGTATGTCAAGGATTTGCAAAACCAATAAACGACTTATCAAGAGGTTGTAGTTCAGAAGATATAGTTAATGTTGTTGCTTTAACAGCAGTTCAAGCGCAAGCTTCAAAATAATATTGAATTAATATTAACAAAAAGTTTACAGTGAGTTTAGAAGGGAGTTTTCAAGATGAAAATTTTAGTAATAAATTGTGGAAGTTCTTCATTGAAATACCAATTAATAAACATGGCTAACGAAGGAGTTTTAGCGCAAGGTTTAGTAGAAAGAATAGGAATAGATGGATCAATTCTTACTCAAAAAGTTGAGGGAAGAGATAAATATATAATAGAGCAACCAATGCAAGATCATAAAGATGCTATAAAATTAGTTTTAGGTGCATTAGTTGATGAAAAAAATGGCGTTATTAAGTCAATGGATGAAATCGCAGCTGTAGGACATAGAGTTGTTCATGGTGGAGAAAAATACTCAAAATCAGTATTAGTTGATGATGAAGTAATGAAGTATTTAGAAGAGTGTGTGAAACTTGCACCACTTCATAATCCACCAAATATAATAGGTATTGAAGCTTGTAAAGCGTTAATGCCAAATACACCAATGTCAGTTGTATTTGATACAGCTTTCCATCAAACAATGCCAGCTAAAGCATTTACTTATGCTATTCCATATGAATTATACGAAAAACATGGAATAAGAAGATACGGGTTCCACGGAACTTCTCATAAGTATGTTTCAAGAAAAGTTGCAGAAGTTATGAATAAGAACATAGAGGACTTAAAGATAATAACTTGTCATTTAGGTAATGGTGGTTCATTAACAGCTGTAGATGGCGGTAAATCAATAGATACTTCAATGGGATTCACACCACTTGAAGGAATAGTTATGGGTACAAGATCAGGAAATATAGACCCTGCAATCTTAACATACTTAATGAGTGAATTAAATTACACTGCTGATGAAGTTAATACAATGCTTAATAAAAAGTCAGGATTACTTGGAATATCAGAATTAAGCTCAGATTTTAGAGATATTCGTGATGCTGCTTTTGATAGAAAAGAAGAGAGAGCAATACTTACTAAAGATGTATTCTTCTATAGTATAAAGAAGCAAATAGGAGCATATGCTGCTGCTAT
Source organism: Clostridium sardiniense (assembly GCF_019753795.1). Lineage (NCBI taxonomy): Bacteria > Bacillati > Bacillota > Clostridia > Eubacteriales > Clostridiaceae > Clostridium > Clostridium sardiniense. The sequence continues at coordinate 104,231 of NZ_JAIKTU010000006.1, forward strand.
GGGTGGAGTTGATGTTATAGTATTTACAGCAGGTATAGGAGAAAATTCTAAGGAAACTAGAGAAGGCGTTTTAGAAGGTTTAGAATTTCTTGGAGTTGAAATAGATAAAGAAAAGAATGCTATTAGAGCAGATATAAATGAAATATCAAAAGATGATTCTAAAGTTAAGGCTTATGTTATTGCAACAAATGAAGAATTAATGATAGCAAAAGAGACTTTAGACCTAATAAAATAGTAAATATTAATAAATTTTCTTGACTTTTCATTCACCCCTTTATATAATAAATTGTGTTTGTTCAGTAAATATTTTAAGCTAAGGGGTGAAAAAAGCGCTTTCGCTCGAGCTATGTTGATATAAATTGACATAATGTACCTTATGGTACGAGGAATTTTTCCAGAGCATGAAGATTATGAAATTACAATTTTCTAGCCTTTACTCAAAAAGAGAAAGAGAAAAAAGTATTAACTACGAATTTAAGATGGACAATTTTCACTTTGAAGGTGAATTAATTGAACCAGTATTAAATGTTTCTGTTGAAGGAGTAGTATCTTCAAAAGAAAGAGAGCTTGTAGTTAGCCTACATGTTAGAACAAAGCTTAAGATTGCTTGTTCAAGATGTTTAGATACCTTTATCTATCCAATAGATTTTGAAATAGAAGAAAGGTTTACAAATGTTGACGAATCAGTTAATGATGATGTAACATTTGTAAAGAGTGATGAATTAGATCTCACAGATTTTATTGAAAGAGAAATAATTTCAACCTTACCGATTAAAAGACTTTGTAGTGAAAAATGCAAAGGCCTTTGCCACAACTGTGGTAAAAATCTTAACATCGAAAGTTGCACTTGTAATAGTGATGATATTGATGTAAGATTAGCAGGTCTTAAGGCACTGCTTGATAATAAGGAGGTGTAAGCATGGGAAATCCAGCAAGAAAAACTTATAGAGCAAAGAGAGATTCAAGAAGAGCTCAAACTTTTAAAGCGAGCTTACCAGGAATAGTTGAATGTCCACAATGCCACGAAATGAAGCTTGCTCATAGAGTATGCAAGAACTGTGGATATTATAAGAGTAAAGAAGTAATATCTTCAGCAGAATAAAAGAAAGTCTTATGACTTTCTTTTCTTTATATACAAAGAAAAAAGGGGTGAAATTAGATGAAGATAGCAATAGATGGAATGGGTGGAGATAATGCACCTATGGCTGTTGTAGAAGGCGTTGTAGAGGCTTTAAAAGAGCATAATGACATGGAAATCTATATAACAGGACCAAAAGATAAAATAGAAGCAGAATTTAATAAGCATACTTATCCAAAGGATAAGGTAACTATAGTAGATGCTAGTGAAGTTATAAGCACTAATGAACATCCAGTTATGGCACTTAGAAGAAAAAAGGATTCAAGTATAGTAAAGGCTTTAAATTTAGTTAAATCTGGAGAATGTGAAGGTATTATATCAGCAGGAAGTACTGGAGCATTTTTAGCTGGTTGTACTCTTATTGTTGGAAGAATAAAAGGAGTAGAGCGACCATCTCTTGCACCTATTATGCCAGGTAGAAGAGGAAGCTTCATGATAATAGATGCTGGAGCTAATGTCGATTGTAAACCAGGTTATCTTGTTCAATTTGCTAAAATGGGAAAGATATATTATGAAAGTGTCTTTAAGAAAAATAATCCATCAGTTGGATTAATAAATATTGGAGCTGAAGAAGAAAAGGGAAATGAACTTACAAAAGCCACATATAAACTTCTTAAAGAAGAAGATATGAATTTTGTTGGAAACGTTGAACCTAGAGATATACCTACAGGAGATGTAGATGTATTAGTATGTGATGGTTTTGTAGGTAATACTGCACTTAAACTTTATGAAGGTGCTGCTATGAATTTACTTGGAATTATTAAAGATCATATTATGGAAGCTTCAGCATTATCAAAATTAGGCGCAGCCTTACTTAAACCTGTCTTTAAAAAGCTTATGATTAAGTTTGACTATAAAGAAGTTGGTGGAGCACCATTTTTAGGAGTAGATGGAATATGTATTAAAGCGCATGGAAGCTCAGATGGGAAGGCTTTTAAAAATGCTATAAGACAAACAAAAATATTCCATGAAGGAAAAGTAATAGATAAAATAAAAGTAGAATTAGGACAAAATAATTAAAATTTATTTTGGTAGAATATTGACTGTATATTTAATATATAATATTATCTAAGGGAAGGATTTCAGGAGGTGATAATATGTTTGAAAAAATTCAAGAAATTATAGCAGAAAAATTAAGCGTAGATGCTGATGAAATTACATTAGATTCATCATTCGTTGATGACCTTAATGCAGATTCACTAGACATTGTAGAATTAATAATGGCACTAGAAGATGAATTAGATATGGAAATTCCAGATGAAGACGTTGAGGGATTCAAAACAGTTGGAGATGTTGTAGAATACGTAAAAAACCATGTTGAAGAATAATAAAATCCCGCCCAAATGCGGGGTTTTTATATTTTAAAAGAAATAGTTTATTCTTGAATTTGTTTAACTGGAGCAAACTGAAGAATAAACTTAGAGGAGTGTAGAAAAATGAATAAATTAAAGTTGAAAGAGTTTCAAAGTGCACTTGGTGTTAAGTTCACTAATCTAAGTTATTTAAAGAAGGCACTTACACATAGTTCCTTTGCAAATCAATATAAAGATACAGAATATAATGAAAGATTAGAATTTTTAGGAGATTCTGTATTACAATTATGTATAACAGAATATTTATTTAAAAATTATTTAGATAAGGCTGAAGGAGAACTTACAAAGATTAGAAGTCTTATAGTATGTGAGAATTCCTTATTTGAAATAGCTAAGAAGCTTGATCTAGGTAATTATATTAGAATGAGTAAGGGAGAAGAACTTACTGGAGGAAGAAATAGAACATCAATACAAGCGGATGCTGTAGAAGCGGTTCTAGCTGCTATATATTTAGATAAAGGACTGGAATTTACTAGAGAATTTATATTAAATCAATTTAGAGAGATAATAGATAAGGCCATAGAAAATAAAATTATATTAGATTTCAAAACCAAGCTTCAAGAACACCTTCAAAAGAATGGTGAGGTAAACATAATATATGATTTAGTAAAGTTTGAGGGACCACCTCACAGAAGAAAGTTTTTCACTAAAGTACTTATAAATAATGAGTGTATGGGAGAAGGTGAAGGATTCTCTAAAAAAGAAGCAGAACAGGCTTCAGCAAAACAAGCATTAGAAAAGATGGGGGTAATAAATGAGTAAAAACCACTATATTATACCAATATTTGTACCGCACGAAGGATGTCCTCATAACTGTGTATTTTGTAATCAAGACAGAATAACAGGGGTAAAGGATAGAGTTGATGGAGAAAAGGTTAAAAATATTATTGAAGAATATTATGAAACTATACAAAACAAGGAAGCGACTATAGAAGTTTCTTTCTTTGGAGGTACATTTACAGCAATAAGAGAAGAAAAGCAAAGAGAGTTGCTTGAAGTTGCTAAAAGGTATAAGGAACTTGGGATAGTAAGCAAAATTAGAATGTCTACAAGACCTGACTATATAAATGATTATATATTAAGCTATTTAAAAGATTATGATGTTGACATAATTGAACTTGGAATTCAGTCATTAGATGAAGAAGTATTAATAGCATCTGGAAGAGGACATAGCGTATTAGATGTAATTAATGCATCTAAGCTTATTAAGAAATATGGAATAACCTTAGGACATCAATTAATGCCTGGTCTTCCTAAGTCAAATCCAGAAAAAGATATAAAGAGTGCTATTGACTCAATAAAAATGGAGCCAGAGATAGTAAGGATATATCCTTCACTTGTTATTAAAGATACGCCTATGGAAGTTATGTATAAAAGAGGAGAATATTCTCCATATACATTAGATATGGCAGTTGAAGTTAGTAAAAAGATATACAGTATGTTTAATGAAAAAGGTATAAATGTTATTAGAATAGGACTTCAACCTACAGAAACAATAAATGAAGGTGGAGATATAATAGATGGTCCATTCCATCCTGCCTTTAGAGAACTTGTTGAAAGTAGCTTGATTTTAGATAAGATTAGAGATAAAGTAAGTAGTAAGTCTTTTGAAATCTTAATAAATAATAAGGATGTAAGTAAACTTTATGCCAATAAAAAATCTTATTTTAATAAGTTAAAAGAAGATGGATATAATGTAACTGTAAAAATAACTGATGAGGTTACACGAGGTATACTAATACTTAAAGATGATACAGAAAAGCAAATAAGTATTTAATAAAGCGAGAGGAAACTCTCGTTTTGTTAAATAATTTAAAGAGTTTAATATATACTAAATTCAGAGGTGATTTATATGAGAAAAAAAACAAGAGAGAAGATGCAAATTGCACTTGCGGTATTTTTAGTTTTAGTATTTTTAATATCATTAGTACCGATATTTATATAGCATAGGGAGTGGAATGGTTGTTTTTAAAATCTTTAGAAGTAAGAGGGTTTAAATCCTTCGCTGATAAAACAGAACTTAAATTTAGGAAAGGGGTTACAGCGGTTGTAGGACCTAACGGCAGTGGAAAGAGTAATATTTCAGATGCAGTAAGATGGGTTCTTGGAGAACAAAGTGTTAAGACACTTAGAGGTGGCAAGATGGAGGATGTAATCTTTGCCGGAACTCAGTACAGAAAACCAGTTGGACTTGCACAGGTTTCTCTTACTTTAGATAATTCAGATGAAGTCCTTTCAACTGATTATAATGAAGTAACTGTAACTAGAAGGATATTTAGATCAGGAGAAACTGAATATCTTATAAATAATAGTAAATGTAGACTTAAGGATATAACAAGTCTTTTTATGGATACAGGGATTGGTAAAGAGGGCTATTCACTTATTGGACAAGGTAAAATTGAAGCAATCTTAAGTGGGAGGCCAGAGGATAGAAGAGCACTTCTTGAAGAGGCTGCTGGGATTGTTAAATATAAGTGGAGAAAAAATGAGGCTGAGAAGAAGTTATCTAATACTGATGAAAATTTAATCAGAATAAGAGATATTATATCTACTTATGAAGAAAGATTAGAACCTTTAAGAGTAGAGAGAGAAAAAGCTTTAAAATTTAATGATTTATCTGAGGAGCTTAAAGAAAAGGAAGTTTCTTTAATTGTAAGTAATATAAAATTTGTTGAAAATGAACTAAAGGCTTTTAATGAAGAACTAGAAAAAAGAGAAAAAGATTTAAATTTTAAAAGAGATGAATTAAAGAATAAAAGAGAAACATTAAAAAGTATAGAAGAAAAGATTGAAGAACTTGAAAGTAAGACTACTGATAAGAAACTTGAGTACTTTACTAAAAAGGAAGATATAACAAAAGCTAATAGCGATATTGAATTATTTAATGAAAGAATAAACAATTTAAATAAAACTATTGAAAAAAATAAATTTGAAGAGTATGGACTTAATAATAAAGTTAAAGATATACATAAAGAAAAAGAAATCTTAGAAAAAGAGTTATCTACAAAAAAAGATGAACAAAAAGCTAGAGAAGAAGAGATTATTAAGCTTGAAGAAAAAAATAAAAATCTTAGTTTAAAGATAAAGGAATTTGAATTAGAGCTTAAGAAATTAAAAAATAGTGAGCTAGAATTACTTAGAGGAAATTCTTCTATAAAAAATAAGATAACAGAAATAAGTAGCGAAATAAAAAATAAAGAAGAACGAAAAAATAGGATAAAAAGTTCTCTTGAAAGTGTCAATAGCAATATAAATCTTAGCAAAGCTAGCATAAATGGATTAACTTTAAAAATAGAATCAGAAGAAAAAGAATTTGAAATATTAAGAGAAAAGATTTCTTCAAGTAAACAAATACTATCAAGACTTAATAATAATTTGTTTAAGAAAGAAAATGAATCTAAGGGAGCTAATATAGCTATAAGTAAGCTTGAGGCTAATAAGTCTATGCTTGAGGATCTTGAAAATCAATATGAAGGATATAATAGATCTCTTAAGAACTTAATGGACAGGGTATATAAAAAGCTTACTCCTCATACTGAAAATATAAATGTTTTAGGGGAAGTTTTTGATGTTCCCAAAGGATATGAACATGCTATAGAAACAGCTCTTGGAGGGTCAATTTCAAATGTTATCACAGAGACAGAAAAAGTTGCTAAGGATTTAATTGGATATTTGAAAGACAATAAACTCGGAAGAATTACTTTCCTGCCTCTTAACATAATAAATGGAAAGAGAATTAGTGTTGATAATAGAGTAAAAGATATAGATGGATATTTAGGTATAGCATCAGAGATAATTGAATTTGATAATAAGTACACTAAGGTTATTGACTATGTTCTTGGAAGAACTTTAATCTGTTCTAATATGGATAGTGCTTTTAAAATTGCAAAGATGACAGGCTATAAGAATAAAATTGTAACTTTAGAAGGTGAAGTTTTAAATGCAGGAGGGGCATTAACTGGAGGTAGTATAAAGGGCAAAACCTCAAATATATTAAGTAGAAAAAGAGAAATTGAAGAAATTGAAAATAGAATTGTTCTAGGAAAAGAAAAATTAAAAGAGATATCAAACGAAATAGAAAAAATAAATAGTGAAAGAAAAATTATAGATGAATCAATTTTAAATAACACAGATAAAATACATGGAATAAAAATAGAGATAGCTACAAATAAAACTGAGCTATCAAACTTAGAAAGTCAAATTAATAAATTAAAAGATACATTAATTTCATCTCAAAATGAAGAATCTAAGATTGATTTAGATATATGTTCTTTAAAAGAGCGTTTAAATGAATATGAGAGAAATCTTAAAGAATTAGCAAGTGAAAATTCTTTAAATAAAGAAAGAGAAATCGAACTTGAAGATATTTTAAATAGAGAAAAAGCGCACATTGAAAAATGCAATAATGAATTAACAGAGGCTAGAATAAATAGAGCTTCTATAAATGAAGCACTTCAAGGTAAGATTAATGATATCTCAAGAAAAGATATTGAATTAAAAGAAAGTAATTTAAAACTTATAGAAATTCAAAAGGAAAATGAAGATTCTTTAAAGGGTATAGAAAAATCTAAAGAAGATATTGAATCTAGTTTAAATGTAATAAAAGAGAATACTAAGAGATTAGAAGAATTAGAAGATATATTTAAAGAAGATGAAATTAAAAAAGGTTCTCTTAAAGAAGATTTTAAAAAGATTGATAGTTTAATTACTGAGATGAGAGAGATAATAAATAAAGAAGAAGGCGAGTTTAATAGAAGAGAGATTCTTAAAGCTAAAAGTGAAATGGAAATAGAAAATCACTTTAAAAAGCTTAATGAAGAGATGGATTTAACTTATGCAGAGGCTCTTGAAATTGCAAAGCCTATTGAAAATATAATTGCCTTTAAGGACAATATAAATTCAATTAAAAGAAGGATATCAGCTTTAGGAACTGTAAATCTTGCAGCTATTTCAGAATATGAAGAAGTCAGTGAAAAGTATGAGTTTATGTCTACGCAAGAGCAGGATTTAGAGAAGGCTAAAGAAGAGCTTATTTCAGTTATAGAAGAAATGACTTTAAAGATGAAAGTAATATTCAAAGATAATTTTAAAATTTTAAATAAAAACTTTGATGAAACATTTAAAGAATTATTTAAAGGTGGAACTGCAGAGCTTATATTAGGGGAAGGCGATGAACTTACAGCTAATATAGAGATAAATGTAATGCCGCCAGGAAAGAAGCTTCAAAACATTAATTTAATGTCTGGTGGAGAAAAAGTATTGTCTGCAATAGCCTTACTTTTTGGTATACTTAAAATGAAACCAACTCCTTTCTGTATATTAGATGAAATTGAAGCTGCACTTGATGATGCAAATGTATATAGATATGCAGAGTTCTTAAAGAAGTTTTCAGAAAAAGATATTCAATTTATAGTAATTACTCATAGAAAAGGAACTATGGAAGTAAGTGATGTCATGTATGGTGTTACAATGGAAGAAAAGGGAGTTTCTAAAGTAGTATCAGTTGATTTAACTAAATAGGTGTAGAAGTGGAGGACTTAAAATGTTTGGAAAATTATTTGATAAGTTAAAAACAGGTTTAACAAAGACTAGGGATGGGTTACAAGATAAAATTAATGAGGCATTAAATTTAGCTGTAACTATTGATGATGATTTATACGAGGAATTAGAAGAGATATTAATAATTTCAGATATAGGTATGGATACAACTGTTGAAATTATAGATAGGTTAAAAGTTAAAATTAGAAAAGAAAAAATAAATGATCCTCAGATGGTAAAACCAGCCCTTAAGGAAGTTATAACTGAAATGCTTCTTGAAGGTGATAATGAAGAGGAATCTAATGGATTAGAAAAAGAAGTTTTACTTGTAATTGGGGTAAATGGAGTTGGTAAAACAACATCTATTGGAAAGCTTGCAGCTAAAAATAAACAAGATGGTAAAAAGGTATTACTTGCAGCAGCAGATACATTTAGAGCGGCTGCAATTGATCAGCTTGAAGTATGGAGTGATAGAGCAGAGGTTGATATAGTAAAGCAAAGTGAAGGATCAGATCCAGCTGCAGTTGTTTTTGATGCAGTTCAAGCAGCTAAAGCTAGAAATGTAGATCTTTTAATTTGTGATACAGCTGGAAGACTTCATAACAAAAAGAATTTAATGAATGAACTTTCAAAGATAAATAGAATTATAGATAGAGAATATGGGGAAGCTAAGAAGCAAACACTTCTTGTTTTAGATGGTACAACAGGACAAAATGCGGTAATTCAAGCTAAACAGTTCATGGAGGCTTGCCCTATAGATGGAATAATATTAACAAAATTAGACGGTACTGCAAAAGGTGGAGTTGTTATATCTATAAAGCAATCTCTTAACATACCAGTTAAGTATATTGGTGTTGGAGAAGGTATTGATGATCTTCAAAAATTTGATGCAGAAAGTTTTGCTGAAGCATTATTTTAAAAAAAATTAAGGTGTTAAGTAAAAATACTTGACACCTTAAAATATATCTGTTATTATCTCTTTTGTGGGTAAGGTGATTATATGATGGAAGATAGGGTTGAGATTTCATTATTGATGGATTTTTACAAACCATTACTAACTGAAAAGCAAAAAAATATTATGGAATTATATTTTGAGGATGACTTATCCTTAGCTGAAATTGCTGAATTAAACAACACAAGTCGTCAAGCGATCCATGATTTGCTTAAAAGATGTTATAAGCAACTTTTAACCTATGAAGAAAAGTTAGGCTTACTTCAAAAGAGTATAAATCGAGAAGAAAAAATTATAAAACTTCTAAAAAACTTTAAAGAAAAGTATTCTATTTATAATAAAGAATATGATATGCTAAAGAAAGAACTAGAAGATTTATAACATTAGGAGGTTTAATATGGCTTTTGAGGGATTATCAGAAAAGCTTCAAAATACCTTTAAAAAATTAAAGGGAAAAGGAAAGCTTAATGAAAAAGATATTAAAGAAGCTATGAGGGAAGTAAAACTTGCTTTACTAGAAGCAGATGTTAACTATAAAGTAGTAAAAAAGTTTGTTAAGAGTGTTAGTGAAAAATGCGTTGGTAGCAATGTATTAGAAAGCTTGACACCAGGGCAACAAGTTATTAAAATAGTTAACGATGAACTTACTGAACTTATGGGAGGAAGCGAAAGTAAAATAAATTATTCAAGTAGTGGTACTACAGTAATAATGCTTGTAGGACTTCAAGGAGCTGGTAAAACTACAATGTGTGGTAAGCTAGCATTAAACCTTAGACAGAATAATAAAAAACCGCTTCTTGTAGCATGTGATATTTATAGACCTGCGGCTATAAAACAATTAGAAGTTGTAGGAAAGCAAATAGACATACCTGTATTCTCTATGGGAGATAAAGAAAAAGCAGTTAATATTGCTAAAGAGGGTATAAAATATGCAAAAGACAATGGAAATAACGTAGTTATTATAGATACAGCCGGAAGATTACATATCGATGAAGGCTTAATGCAAGAATTAAAAGATGTAAAGGAAGCTGTAAATCCTTCAGAGATTTTACTTGTAGTAGATTCAATGACAGGTCAAGATGCAGTAAATGTTGCAGAAAGTTTTAATGATGAACTTGATGTATCAGGAGTTATCTTAACTAAGCTTGATGGTGATACTAGAGGTGGTGCTGCACTTTCAATCAGATCAATTACTGAAAAACCAATAAAATTTGTTGGTATCGGTGAAAAAATGAATGATTTTGAAGTATTCCATCCAGATAGAATGGCTTCAAGAATACTTGGAATGGGAGATGTGTTATCTCTAATTGAGAAAGCTCAATCTGCAATTGATGAAGATGAAGCAGCAGATTTTACAAAGAAAATGATGAACCAAGGTCTTAACTTTGAAGATTATTTAACAGCAATGGAACAAATGAAAAAGCTTGGACCATTGAATAAGTTAATGGAGATGATTCCGGGAGTTAATGCAAAAGAATTACAAGGTGTTGATTTTGATCAAGGTCAAAAACAAATGGAGAAGGTTAGAGCTATAATTCTTTCAATGACTTTAAAAGAAAGAAGAAATCCATCACTTGTAATTAGTAATTCTTCAAGAAAAAAAAGAATTGCAAAGGGATCAGGTTCAACAATACAAGAAGTTAATAAACTTATTAAAGGATTTGAAATGATGAAAAAGCAAATGAAGCAAATGAAATCACTTCAAAAGGGAGGCAAAAAAGGTCTTCTAGGTAAATTGCCTTTTATGAGTTAATATATAATTATACTTTAAAGGAGGTGAAATTAACATGGCAGTAAAGATTAGATTAAGAAGAATGGGAGCTAAGAAAGCACCTTTCTACAGAGTAGTTGTTGCTGATTCAAGAAGCCCAAGAGATGGTAGATTCATCGAAGAAATCGGATTCTACAATCCAGTTTCAGAACCAGCTGAAATAAAAATCAACGAAGAAAAAGCTAACAAATGGCTACAAAATGGTGCACAACCAACAGAAGTAGTTAAAAAGCTTTTCGTAAAGGCAGGCCTAAACAAGTAATTTTAGGAGGTGAATACTGCACCTAGTACATACACTATATGCAGGACACTTATGAAAGAATTAGTTGAAATAATAGCTAAGTCTCTTGTGGATAAGCCCGATGAAGTTAAAGTAAATGAAATTGCAGGTGAGCAATCAATTATACTAGAACTTAGGGTTGCGCCAGAAGATATGGGCAAAGTTATTGGAAAACAGGGAAGAATAGCAAAAGCTATTAGAACCGTAGTAAAGGCTGCAGCAATAAAAGAAGAAAAAAGAGTAGTAGTTGAAATTATCTAAAGAGTTAGGCCTGTCCTAACTCTTTTTATATAATATAAGGATAAATATTTAATTCTTTGATAATTATAAAAAAGAGGTGAAAGCTAATGGGAGAATTTTTTAGAGTAGGTAAAATAGTAAATACCCATGGATTAAAAGGTGAAGTTAAAGTTATGGCAACAACTTCTGATGTTAATAACTTTAAAAGATATGGAACTGTTTTTATAAACGGAGTTGAAAGAGCTATTGAAGGTGTTAAATTCCAAAAAGATAGAGTAATCTTAAAGATAGAAGGAATAAATTCAATTGATGAAGCTGAAACATATAAAACTAAAATAATAGAAGTTCCTAGAGAAAGAGAACCAGAGCTTCCAGATGATACTTTTTATGTTACAGATCTTATAGGTATACATGTATTTGATACTGAAGGTAAGGATCTTGGAGCTATATATGATGTTATAGAAACGAAAAATAATGATGTATATTGGATTAGAGAACCTAAAGAATTACTAATCCCTGTACTTAAGACAATTGTTTTAGATATAGATTTAGATAATGAGAAGATTGTTATAAGACCAGTAGGAGAATGGCAAGATGAAGATTAGTGTTTTAACGCTTTTCCCTGATATGTTTTCTATATTTAATCATAGTATTATAGGTAAAGCGCAAGAAAAAGGACTGGTAAATATAGAGTGCTTTAATATTAGGGATTATACAAAACATAAAAATAAAAAGGTTGATGATTATCCTTATGGGGGTGGTGCAGGAATGGTGATGGCACCTCAACCTATTGTAGATACTATAAGAGAATGTAAGAAAAATAATTCTGGAAAAGTTATATTTTTAGGGCCTAGGGGAAAACAATTTAATCATGAACTTTCAAAGGAACTTGCAAAAGAAGACAACTTAATATTCATATGTGGACATTATGAGGGTATTGATGAAAGAGTATATCAGCATATAGATATGGAAATATCACTTGGAGATTTTATATTAACAGGTGGTGAAATGGCTGCTATTCCTGTAATTGATTCTATTCTTAGATTAAAACCAGGAGTACTTGGAAAAGAAGAAAGTTTTATGGATGAATCATTCTCTAATGGACTTTTAGAATATCCCCAATATACAAGACCTGAGGAATTTGAAGGAGTTAAGGTTCCGGAAGTATTACTCTCAGGACATCATGAAAATATAAGAAAATGGAGAAGAAAAGAGTCATTAATAGCAACAAGAGAAAGAAGAAAAGATTTATTTGATAAAATAGAACTTACAAAAGAAGACAAAAATATATTAAAAGAGCATAATAAATAAAATGTTGCAATAAATGATATTTTATGCTAGAATATGCTTTGTGCTAGTACGGGCGTTCCTCTTTTGGATTATAGCTCCGGAAAGAACGTCACAATTTACTTATTAGGAGGGAATGCACAATGAACGAAATTTTAAGAGCAATAGAACAAGAACAAATCAGAAACGATTTACCAAGCTTCAACGTTGGGGACAACATAAAAGTTCACCAATTAATCAAAGAAGGTAACAGAGAAAGAGTTCAAGTATTTGAAGGAACTGTTATCAAGAAACAAAATGGTGGTTTAAGAGAAACTTTCACTGTAAGAAGATTAGCTTATGGAACAGGTGTTGAAAAGACTTTCCCAATGAACGCTCCAATGATCCAAAAGATCGAAGTTACAAGAAGAGGTAAAGTAAGAAGAGCTAAGTTATTCTACTTAAGAGACAGAGTAGGTAAGGCTGCTAAGGTTAAAGAATTATTAAGATAGTTAACCATAAAGAAGAGGCTTAGAATTAAGTCTCTTTTTTTCTATAGATAAAAACAATTAAATATGTAAGGAGGAATTTTTATGGCAATTAACTGGTTTCCGGGGCATATGAAGAAGACTCAAAGGGAAATTAAAGAGAATTTAAAACTTGTAGATGCTGTTATAGAAATTAGAGATGCTAGAATTCCAGCAAGTTCTGCAAATCCAGATATAGATAAATTAGTAGGAGATAAGCCAAGATTAATACTTTTAAATAAAAGTGATTTAACAGAAGCTAAAGTTACTAAGGAATGGATAAAACATCTAACTAAAGATAATGTTATGGCTATGGAAGTAAACTGTTTAAAAGGAAGTGGACTTCAAAAAATAAAGCCTGCACTTAATGAGCTATTAAAAGAAAAGCATGAAAGACTTAAAGGTAAGGGATTAAAGGTGATCATGACAAGAGTTATGGTTGTAGGAATACCTAATGTAGGAAAGTCTACATTTATAAATAAGATGGCTAAAAATAATATAGCGCAAACAGGGGATAGACCAGGAGTAACTAAGAGTAAGAGATGGATAAAAACAGCGATGGATATAGAAATGCTTGATACTCCAGGAGTTTTATGGCCTAAGTTTAAAGATGATGAAACAGCATTAAATCTTGCATTTACAGGGGCGATAAGAGATGAAATAATGGATATAGAAGATTTAGCCTATAGATTAATTGAAAGGCTTCAAGAGTTCTATCCTGACAACTTAATAGAAAGATATAAGATAGATACTGTATATGATAATCCACTTGAAACTATGGATGCTATAGCTATAAAAAGAGGAGCTATAATGAAAGGTAGAGAAATAGATTATAATAGAATATCAGTTATTATATTAGATGAATTTAGAGGTGGGAAGATAGGAAACATCTCATTGGAAAGACCTTAATTTTATCAAATTGGAGTGATTTTATGAAACTTCTAAATAGTGATTTAAGCACTATGAGTTATAAAAATATAAAAGAAGAGTTTGATAGTCTTAATCTTGATTTTAAGAGTGATTATGCTGTAGCTTTAAGTGAAACACTATTGAATGATAAAAGAAAGAATGTTAATAGTCTGGGAAGCAAGATATTAAAAGAGAAGCAGAAGCTTAAAGATGAAGAAATTAGAGTAAAGAAGATGTATGACTTTGATAGAGGATTTGCAAAAGGGAGGCTTCTAGCTGGAGTTGATGAAGTTGGCAGAGGACCTCTTGCAGGGCCTATAGTATCAGCAGCTGTAATACTTGATTTAGATTCAATAGATGATGAGATGATTTTTTATTTAAATGACTCAAAAAAATTATCAGAAAAAAAGAGATCAGAACTTTCTTTAATAATAAAGGAAAAAGCAATAGCCTACTGTATTAGTGAATGCTCTAATGATGAAATAGATGAAAAAGGCGTAGGAGTATGCAATAATGAAGTTTTTCTTAAAGCAATACATGGTTTAGAGAAAAGAGCTGATATTATTTTATCTGATGGATATACTGTTAAAGGTATAGATAGAGAAAATAAATCGGTCATAAAAGGTGATACAAAAAGCGCATCAATTGCTGCTGCTTCAATTATAGCTAAAGTATATAGAGATAACTTGATGAAGGAACTTGGAAAAGTTTACCCAGAGTACGGGTTTGAACATAATGTAGGGTATGGAGCTTCAAAGCATGTTGAAGCAATAAAAGAGTATGGTGCAACGCCTATTCATAGAATGAGTTTTTTAAGAAATATATTATAAAAAGTAGTAATAGCTAAAAAGCTATTACTACTTTTTATTTTATCTAAATGCATCTTTAGTGTGTATTATATTATTAGTATTATTTCGATGATTTAAATACACTTCTATGACATCAAATCTTACAAAATAATCATTAAATTTATTATTAAGTAGAAAATATTTTGTTAATTTTTTTATATTCTGAATTTTACTGAAGCTAATTGATTCAATACCTCTTCCAAACGTAATATCATATCTACTTTTTACTTCTATGAAGCATAAGACATCATTTTTTAAACATATTATATCTATTTCTCCAAATCTATTAGAGTAGTTTCTTTCTAGGATTATATAGTCTTTACTACATAAATAATTTGAAGCAAGGTCTTCTCCATAATAACCAATATATTTATTATATTTTTTCATTTAAAACACCTCTCTAATTATGATTATTGACAATTAAAAGAATTTTTAGCGCTATAAGAATCTTTGATTAAAAATATTTTTTAGTGTTAATACTCCTTTATGAGGTGAGGTAGATGGCAATAAATATAAAAAGTGCAACTAATATTGGAATAAATAGCTTTATAGTAAATGTTGAAGTTGATATATCAAAGGGACTTCCGGGGTTTAATATAGTTGGACTCGCAGATACATCAGTTAGAGAAGCAAAAGAGAGAGTTAGAACTGCTATTGTTAATTCAGGATTTGAATTTCCTTTAGGAAGAATAGTGATAAATTTAGCACCGGCAGATATTAAGAAAATAGGAACGTTACTGGATTTACCTATTGCAATAGGGATACTTATAGAATCAAATCAAATTCAGAAAAAGGATTTAGATAAATATTTAATTATAGGTGAACTATCATTAAATGGAGAACTTAAAAGAACTAGAGGAATAACACCGATTATAATTAAAGGAATTGAAGAAGATATCGAAAACTTTATTATACCAAGAGAAAATATAGATGAAGCTATTGAGGTATCAAAAGGAAATGTATATGCGATGACTTCTTTAAAGGAATCTGTAGATTATGTAAATTGTGAGGATATGTTGCCGTTAGATTTTGGTGAGTATAAAGAAGAAAAAAATGTCGAATGGGAAAATAATTTTAATTCTATAATTGGACAATATTCATCAAAGAGAGCGATGGAAATTGCAGCTGCTGGTAGACATAACATTTTATTATATGGAAATCCAGGTTCAGGTAAGACTATGCTTGCAAAAGCATTTAATTCAATACTTCCGCCCCTTACTGAAGAAGAAAAAATTGAAATTGCAAAGATATATTCAATATGTGGGATTATTGACACATATAAAAATATAAGAATACCATTTAGAGAGCCACATCATACAATTTCAAAAGTTGCATTAGTTGGTGGAGGGCGAGATATTAAACCAGGAGAAATTACTTTAGCTCATAATGGAGTTCTTTATTTGGATGAAATTTTAGAATTCAAGAAGGAAGTTCTAGAGGTGCTAAGGATTCCTTTGGAAGAAGGAGTAATTAGAGTGGATAGAATAAATGAAAGAGTTGAAATGCCAAGTAAATTTCAGCTTATAGCTTCTTTTAATCCATGTCCATGTGGTAAAAAATCTATAATTCCTGGAGAATATGATAAATGCGAATGTAGTGAAAGTGAAATACGAAGATATCAAAAGAGATTATCAAAGCCGTTAAAAGATAGAATTGATATATTTAATTATGTTCCTTCATTGAAATTTGAGGAGTTAAAAAAGAAAAATTTAGAGGATGAAACTAAAAATATTAAGGAAAGAGTTTTGAAGGCTAGAGAAATACAGAAAGAGAGATTAAAGGATACTTCTTATAAGTTTAATTCAGATATAAGAGGGAAAGATATATTTAATTTATGCAAGATATCTAGAGAAGGAAAAGAAATTTTAGAAAATTATTTTAAAATTAACAATCCTTCTTTAAGAGGATATGGGAAAGTTATAAAGGTGGCTCAAACTATAGCAGATTTGGAGCTTCAGGAAGTAATAAAAAGAGAACATATTATAGAAGCAATTAATTATAGAAAAGATGTAAATGGAGAAATTATATAATAAGAGGTGGACAAATGGAAAAATATATATTATGGTTAATGATGTTAGAATGTACAAATATGCAAAAAATAAAATTAATCAGTATTTTCTCTAATGAGAAGAATATATTTGATAATTTTGATGAAATAATAAAAACATATTTAAAAAGTTATAAAAATTTTGTAAATTATGATAAAGAAAAAGAATTAGAAAAAGTTACTCTTATCGAGAAAAGGTTAAGAAGTGAAAACATAAGTTTTATAACTATAAAAAGTAATAAGTATCCAGAAAATTTGAAAAACATCCAAGAACCGCCTTATGTATTATTTTATATAGGAAATATAGATTTATTAAGTAAGAGAAAGGTTGGGATTGTAGGATCTAGAAAGAATAGCGTTTATGGAGAAAGAGCTACTAGAGTTATAACTAAAGAACTAGTTAAGAATGATATATGTATCGTAAGTGGTGGTGCTTTGGGGATTGATGCTATAGCACATGATGAATGTCTAAAAAATCAAGGTGATACAATTGCAATATTAGGATCTGGGCTAGATATTTATTATCCATATAAGAATAAAGCTCTATTTAATAAAATTAGAGAAAAAGGTCTCATTATTTCAGAGTTTTTACCAGGCACTAAGCCTTATGCATATAATTTTCCAAGAAGGAACAGAATAATTAGTGGATTATCAGAAGCTATAGTAGTTACAGAAGCAACGAGGAAGAGTGGGTCATTAATAACTGTTACATGCGCACTAGAGCAAGGTAAAGATGTTTTAGTTGTACCACAATCAATTTTTTCAAGTGGTGGATATGGTGCAAACCTTTTAATAAGAGATGGTGCGTATATTTATACATCAATTGAAGATATTTATTTGCTTTTACATATAGATAAGAGTAAGGTAAAAGAAGAGAATAATGATATGGTTCATAGTAATATTTTGAAAATTATAGAGGGTGAACCAATGCATATTGATGATATATTTACAAAGTCACAGGTTGACAGAAATACTTTATATGGTTTATTATTTGAACTGCAAATTAAAAATGAAATATTAAGTCTACCTGGCAATTATTATGTCAGAGTAACATAAGTTTAAGGGGGTGAATAACTCCAGTAGTATTAGTGGAGTTAGTTATGGGCCAAAAATTAGTAATAGTAGAATCACCAGCAAAGGCAAAAACAATAGGAAAATATTTAGGAAAAAATTATATTGTTGAAGCGTCAATGGGGCATATAAGAGATTTACCTAAAAGTAAATTAGGTGTTGATATAGATAATGATTTTGAACCAAAGTATATAACAATAAGAGGTAAGGGAGATCTTCTTAAGACATTAAGAAAAGCTGCAAAGAAGGCGGATAAAGTTTATCTTGCAACTGACCCCGATCGTGAAGGAGAAGCAATATCATGGCATTTAGCAAATCTTCTAAATATAGAAGAAGGAGAAGAATGTAGGATTGTATTTAATGAAATAACGAAAACTGCAGTTAAAAATTCTATAAAAAATGCTAGACAGATAAATCAAAATTTAGTTGATGCACAGCAGGCTAGAAGAATTTTAGATAGATTAGTTGGTTATGAAATAAGTCCAATTCTTTGGAAAAATGTAAAATGGGGGTTAAGTGCAGGTAGAGTACAATCAGCAGCGCTTAAACTTATATGTGAAAGAGAAGAAGAAATAAAAAAATTCATTCCAGAAGAATATTGGACGGTTGACTGTGAATTAAAAAAAGGAAGAAAAAAATTCCCTATAAAGCTATCAACATATAAAAATAAAAAGATAGAATTAAAAACAGAAGATGAAACAAATAAGGTTATAAATTTAATAGACAAAGATAATTTCGTTATTAAGTCAATAAAAAAAGGAAGTAAACTAAAAAATCCTATGGCTCCTTTTACAACTAGTACACTTCAACAAGAGGCAAGTAAGAAACTTAACTTTATGACAAAGAAAACAATGTCAGTAGCTCAAGGGCTATATGAAGGTGTGGAAGTTAAAGGACATGGAACTGTAGGTCTTATCACTTACATGAGAACTGATTCTATGAGAATATCACAAGAAGCGCAAGAAAGTGCAAAAAACTTTATATTAAACAACTATGGAGAAAGTTATCTACCAAAAGAAAGTAGAGTATATAAAGGAAAGAAAAATATTCAAGATGCTCATGAAGCTATAAGACCAACAAATATAGAAATAACACCAGAAGTTGCAAAAGCAAACTTAACAAATGACCAGTATAAACTTTATACACTTATATGGAAGAGATTTGTATCTTCTCAAATGGCATCATGCATTTTAAATACTAATTCAATTGATATATTAAATGGAGATTATAAATTTAAGGCTAGTGGATCTACAATTCAATTTGATGGATTCATGAAGATATATGAATATGCAATTAGTGATGAGGACGATAATTCATTACCAGAGCTTGAAGAAGGAGAAATATTAAATTCAGCTTCCCTTGAAGGAAAGCAACATTTTACTCAACCTCCTGCAAGGTATACAGAAGCATCATTTGTTAAACTGTTAGAAGAAAAGGGTATAGGAAGACCAAGTACTTATGTTCCTACAATTTCTACATTATTAAGTAGAGATTATGTGAATAGAGAAAAGAAAAATCTAATACCAACAGAACTTGGATTTATAGTAAATAATATAATTTGTGAATACTTCAAACAAATAGCAGATGTAGATTTTACAGCTAGTATGGAAAGGAACTTAGACCATATTGAAGAAGGTGAAATACAATGGAAGTCTGTTGTAGGTGAATTCTTCGATCCACTAAAACATTCACTAGAAAAAGCAGAAAAGGAAATGGCTAAAGTTGTAATAGAAGATGAAGTAAGTGATGTTCCTTGTGATAAATGTGGTAGAATGATGGTCATAAAAAAAGGACGATATGGAAAGTTCTTAGCATGTCCTGGTTACCCTGAATGTAAAAATGCTAAGCCTATAGTTGAAGAAATAAAAGCACCTTGTCCAAAGTGTGGGAGAAAAGTATTAGCAAAGAGAAGTAAAAAAGGTAAGAGATTCTATGGATGTTCAGGTTATCCAGAATGTGATTTTGTAAGTTGGAATGAACCTGTTGAAAAGAAATGTCCAGAATGTAATTCATATATGGTTAAGAAATATTCGAAAAAATCTGGAGATTATATTCAATGTTCAAATAGCGAA
This sequence comes from Clostridium sardiniense, assembly GCF_019753795.1. Taxonomy (NCBI): domain Bacteria; kingdom Bacillati; phylum Bacillota; class Clostridia; order Eubacteriales; family Clostridiaceae; genus Clostridium; species Clostridium sardiniense. The sequence goes on from NZ_JAIKTU010000006.1 coordinate 124,263, forward strand.
TGTAAGTATAAAGAAGAAATAAAGAGTGAGAAGCAAGAAGATAAAGAATAAAGTAGGTAATTATGATATAATGATGCATTAAAGAATCCTTTTGTCGAAAAAAATAATAATATTGTTGAAATAGAGTACCTAGTATGATAAACTGAACTAGTATTACGAATTTGTTAAAAAATTAAAAGGATTTTGAATAGTCTAACAAATGGCAATATAAATCTGAAATTCGTTAGATATCAAGGAGGATTTTTAATGTCATCATTACTTAATAAAGCGAGAAAATTAAACAAAATATTACAGAAATCGGGCACTGAAGCAGTAGCATTTGAAGATATCTGTGAACTTTTAAGCGATGTATTAGCCTGCAACGTTTACATTGTTAGTAAAAGAGGTAAGGTTATAGGACATAGTTTTTCAGAAAATTTTGAATGTGCAATAATGAAAGAAAAAGTAGTCTATGAAAAAAGATTTCCAAACGAATACAATGAAAAGTTATTAAGGGTAACAGAAACACTATCCAACTTACCTAATAAAGGTGAATGTGTATTTGATGGAATTGGAAAGTGTGATATGTCAGACAAGCTTTCAACAATTGTTCCTATAATAGGAAATAGAGAAAGACTTGGTACACTTCTTTTAGCTAGATTTGGAGAATCATTTACAGATGATGATTTAGTTCTTTGTGAATATAGTGCAACAATTGTTGGAATGGAAATGTTAAGAGCTAAACAAGAAGAATTAGCTGAAGAGACAAGAAAGAAAGCAGTTGTTCAATTAGCCATAGGAACTCTTTCATATTCAGAGTTAGAAGCTGTAGAACATATTTTTAATGAACTTGGAGGTACTGAAGGTTTACTTGTAGCATCAAAGATTGCAGATAAAGTTGGAATAACAAGAAGCGTAATTGTAAATGCGTTAAGAAAATTTGAAAGTGCTGGAGTAATTGAATCAAGATCATTAGGGATGAAGGGAACTCATATTAGAATACTAAACGATAAATTATTAGATGAATTAAAAAAGATAAAATAAGCAATAGTAACGAGTGATTGATAAATTTCAATCACTCGTATATTTTTAGTGAAAAATATAAAAAAAAATAAATTTATGTTGATAGAAAAAAAAGCTTATGTTATACTATCATAGGTAACAAAATACGCACATTATCGGGTTTGCAAGATAGGTGCCTTTGATTATAAGGTTTCTTGTAATTACAACGATAGTGGAGGAAAAAACCAGGAGGTAACAAAATGTCAGTTATATCAATGAAACAATTATTAGAAGCTGGTGTACATTTCGGACACCAAACTAGAAGATGGAACCCTAAGATGGCTCCTTATATCTTCACAGAAAGAAACGGAATCTATATAATAGATTTACAAAAAACAGTTAAGAAGGCTGAAGAAGCTTACAACTTCTTAAGAGAAGTTTCAGAAGAAGGAAAAGAAATACTTTTCGTTGGAACTAAGAAGCAAGCTCAAGAAGCTATCAAAGAAGAAGCAATAAGATCAAACATGCACTTCGTTAACAATAGATGGTTAGGTGGAATGTTAACAAACTTCAAAACTATCAGAACAAGAATTAAGAGATTAGAAGATTTAGAAAGAATGCAAGAAGATGGAACATTCGACGTTCTTCCTAAGAAAGAAGTTATCAAATTAAAAGGCGAAATGGAAAAGCTTGAAAAGAATCTTGGCGGAATCAAGAACTTAGATTCAAGAAACATTGGAGCTATGTTCGTAGTTGATCCAAGAAAAGAAAAGAACGCTATTTCAGAAGCTAAGATATTAGGAATTCCAGTAGTAGCTATCGTAGATACTAACTGTGATCCAGAAGAAGTTGACTACGTAATCCCAGGTAATGATGATGCTATAAGAGCGGTTAAATTAATAGCTGCTAAGATGGCTGATGCTATTATCGAAGGAAGACAAGGTGAACAAATAGCTGAATAATATCAGAAGTATAAAAGGTAGGTGGAGAGATTCTTCATTTACCTTTTACCCTAAATGGTAAGGGTTACTTTTTTTAAAATAAGGAGGAATTGAATATGATTACTGCAAAATCAGTTAAAGAATTAAGAGATAAGACTGGCGCAGGTATGATGGACTGCAAAAAGGCTTTAACAGAAACTAACGGAGACGTAGAAAAGGCTGTTGAAGTATTAAGAGAAAAAGGATTAGCTGCTGCTGCTAAGAAAGCTGGAAGAGTTGCTGCTGAAGGAATAGTTAAGACTTTCGTATCAGAAGATAACAAGAAAGCTTCAATAGTAGAAGTAAACTGTGAAACAGATTTCGTTGCTGCTAATGAAGAATTCGTAGGTTTTGCTGAAAATGTAGCAGAATTAGTTGCTAACACTTCAGTTGAAACTGTAGAAGAATTATTAAATGAAAAATTAGGAGATGCTACTGTACAAGAAACTCTTACAGCTTTAGTTGCTAAGCTTGGAGAAAACATGACAGTTAGAAGATTTGAAAGATTAGCATTAGATAATGGTGCTATCGAAAGCTATATCCACGGTGGCGGAAGAATCGGAGTTTTAGTTGAAGTTTCAACTGAAGGTGATGCTAACGTAGCTAAAGAAGTAGCTAAAGAAGTTTGTATGCAAGTTGCTGCTGCAAATCCATTATTCTTAAATAGAGATTCAGTAGATCAAGAAGCTTTAGAAAAAGAAAAAGAAATCTACAGAGTTCAAGCTTTAAACGAAGGAAAGCCAGAAAAAATCGTTGAAAAAATGGTTATGGGAAGAATCCAAAAGTACTTCAAAGAAGTTTGTTTAGTTGACCAAGTATGGGTTAAAGACGGAGACAAGACAATAACTAAGTTATTAGAAGAAAAGTCAAAAGAAGCAGGTGCTCCAATGACTATAACAAAATTTGTTAGATTTGAAAGAGGCGAAGGTATCGAAAAGAAAGAAGAAAACTTTGCTGAAGAAGTTGCAAGACAAATGGGTAAATAGTAACCTACAAAAGAGAACACCTTGTGTTCTCTTTTTTTAAAAATTAATATGAATATTTTGGAGGGATTATAATGGCAGATTGTAAATATAATAGAGTAATACTAAAATTATCTGGTGAAGCTCTTGCTGGAACTAATGGATTTGGAATAGATTTTACTGTTGCAACAAGAATAGCTTTAGAAATAAAGCAATTAGTAGATTCAGGTGTTGAAGTTGGATGCGTAGTAGGCGGCGGAAACATCTGGAGAGGTAGAAGCGGAGAAGGAATGGATAGAACTACTGCAGATTATATGGGTATGATGGCTACATGTATTAATGCATTAGCGCTTCAAGATTCACTAGAACAAGTAGGCGTAGATACTAGAGTTTTAACTGCTATTGAAATGAAGGAAGTTGCAGAACCATTTATAAGAAGAAGAGCTATGAGACATCTAGAAAAGGGAAGAGTTGTTATTTTTGCAGCTGGAACTGGTAATCCATACTTCTCAACTGATACAACAGCAGCACTTAGAGCGGCGGAAATAGAAGCTGATGTAATTCTTTTAGCTAAAAAAGTTGATGGTGTTTATGATAAAGACCCTCATAAGTATTCAGATGCAACAAAATATGATAAACTATCATATATAGAAGTTTTAGAACAAGGATTACAAGTAATGGATTCTACTGCAACTTCTTTATGTATGGATAATAATATTCCTATATTAGTATTTGGTTTAGATGAACCAGGTAATATTCAAAAAGCTATTTCAGGTCAAGAAATAGGTACATTAGTTTCAAAATAAAAGGAGGATATTTATGAGTAAAAACATTCTTAAAAATGCTGAAGAAAAAATGACAAAAACAATAAGTGTTTTAGAAGTTGATTTATCAACTATGAAAGCTGGTAGAGCTAATCCTACAATGCTTGATAGAGTTCAAGTTGAATATTATGGAAGCATGTGTCCAATAACACAAGTAGCCAATGTATCAGCTCCAGAACCAAGAGTTCTTCAAATAACTCCTTGGGAACAGACATTGTTAAAAGATATAGAAAAAGCTATACTTACTTCAGATTTAGGATTAAATCCTTCAAATGATGGATCAGTTATCAGATTAGTAATACCAGAGTTAACAGAAGAAACTAGAAAAAATTTAGTTAAAAATGTTAAAAAGGCTGGAGAGGACTCAAAAGTTGCTTTAAGATCAATTAGAAGAGATTCTAATGATAAGATAAAAGCCTTAAAGAAGGATGGAGAGCTTAGCGAAGACGAAGTTAAAAAAGCTGAAGATAATATCCAAAAGGTTACAGATAAATTTGTCAAAGAAGTGGATAAATTAATAGAAGCAAAAGAAAAAGAGATAATGTCAATCTAGTTAAACAAAAAACCTGCTCTTTAGCAGGTTTTTTATATAAAGAAAAAAGTGGGGAGGAGAACTCATGCTTAAGTTTTTTAAAGGGGAACAGATTACAGAAAATGAAGAAATAAGCCTTGATATGGATAATATTCCGAGACATATTGCAATAATAATGGATGGAAATGGAAGATGGGCTAAGAAAAGAAAGCTTCCAAGAACTATGGGGCATAAAGCTGGAGTTGAAACAATTCGTAGAGTATTAAAAGAAGCAGATAAGCTTGGTGTTAAATATATGACACTTTATGCTTTTTCAACGGAAAATTGGAAAAGACCGAAAGATGAAGTTAATTCTTTAATGAAGTTATTAATACAATACCTAAGACAAGAAATTAATGAGCTACATAAAAATGGCGTTAAAATAAATGTATTAGGCGATATGTCTAAATTGCCTAAAGAGTGTCAAGAAGAGATAGAGAAATCTGTTCTTAAGACGGAAAATAATACAGGTATAACAATGAATATAGCTTTAAATTATGGTGGAAGAGATGAAATATTAAGAGCTGTAAAATCAATTTCAGAAGATGTATCAAAGGGAATAATAAAATCTTCTGAAATTGATGATACTATTTTTGAAAGTTATTTATATACAAAAGGTGTGCCAGATCCAGATATAATCATTAGACCTTCCGGAGAACAAAGATTAAGTAATTTTCTACTTTGGCAATGTGCTTATTCTGAATTTTGGTATTCGGATATTTGTTGGCCAGATTTTAAGGAATCAGATCTTCATAGAGCAATTTATGATTTTCAAAAAAGAGATAGAAGGTTTGGCGGCGTAAAATAAAAAGAAATAAGGTGGTTTTTAAGTGAAATCAAATAATAGATATCTCGGTGCTTTAATTATTGCTCCTTTTATTATATTTGTATTTTTAGGTGGTGCATGGTTAGAAGGTCTTACAATTGTGTTATCAGCCTTAGGATTACATGAATTTTATAATGCATTAAAGCAAAAAGAATTTAATCCTATCTCTATTGTAGGATACTTACTTTTAATTGGGTATTATATTTTAAATAATGATTTAGGATTACTAACATACTTAGTTGTATTTGCAACATTTATACTTTTAATAATTCCAGTTATAAACCTAAAATATACATTTATAGATGTTGCTATAACATTACTTGGATTTTTATATGTAGGAGTATTATTTAGTTTTTTACATTTAGTAAATATTAAATTTGGTGGACAGTATTTAGTTTGGCTTATATTTATAGGATCCTGGATGACAGATACTTCAGCTTATTATGCTGGAAGATTCTTTGGAAAACATAAATTATGCCCTAAAGTTAGTCCTAAGAAAACTATTGAGGGTTCAATTGGTGGTATGCTTGGAGCTACGATATTTTGCGGAATATTTGGAATAGTAGTATCTAAGTATGTATATATAATGCCTTTATATCACTACTTTATAATAGGGGCATTATGTGGAGTATTTAGTCAATTTGGAGATTTGGTAGCTTCTTCTGTAAAGAGATATGTTGGAATAAAAGATTATAGTAATTTAATACCAGGACATGGTGGAATATTAGATAGATTTGATAGTATACTTTTCTCAGGTCTTGTAGTGTTTTATTATTTAACTTTTATAGTATGTATATAGTGAAAGGGTTCTAAAAGAAAAACTTTTAGGACTCTTTTATTTTATAATTCAAGATTACTTTATGATTTTTATTCTATTTCTTAATGTAATATTTAATTTAGTTATGAGCCTTAGAAAAATTCTAAGGTTTTTTTTATTGCATATAAATATAGAATAAAGGGGGGGAAGAAGTGAAGTTGAAGGAAGATCATAAAAAACTTATAGAAGCACTTGTATTATTATTAATTATATTTATATTTGTAGTTTTAATTAGAAGTTATTTTAAGCCCTTTCTTTGGATTGTAATAATATTTATATTAAGTAGTCCTTTATATAATATTTTTACTAAGCTTAAGATAGGTAAAAAGATATCAGCGACATTAAGTTTGCTTGTTTTAAATATCTCTGTAATATTAATAATTTATTATCTGGGAAGAAATATATTCGATTTAGTAAATAATATATATAACAGCAATATAAACATGATTAATGAACTTTTAAATGAATTTAATACAATACTAGAGAGTATACTTGGAAACGTAGATATAAGTAGTGAGGCTATGAATTTATTTCATCCTAGAATTTTAACGGAGGGAGCGTTAACTACAGGTGAAGGGATAATAAGTTATTTTATAGGTAATGTATGTTCATTTTTTATACTAGTAGACAAGGAGAAAATCATATATTACATGAATAGACTTGTTCCACAAAATGCTCTTAGGAGAATTAATAATGGTGGAAAGAACATAAAAAGTATTATATCAATACAAGCAATACTTATCTTAATATCCACACTTATAATAATTATAGGATTTATGATACTTGGAATAAAAAATTCCTTTATTTTAGGAGTGATTTGTGGTATTTTAGATTTACTTCCATATGTAGGAACAATAATTGTATTTATACCAATTATAATATACAATATTATAGTAAAAGATTATCTTATAGCTTTTGGATTAATATGTCTTTATCTATTAGTCCAAATTGTAAGAGAAATATTAGAAGCAAAATTGTTAAGCAATAAATTTAATGTGCATCCTTTAATAATATTTCTTTCTATATATATTGGTATAAAGGTTTTTGGTATGATTGGAATTTTTATAGGACCTTTGTATAGTATGATGGTTAGAGATATTTTTTGTGAGGATTAGATAGATACGGAGGAAGAGAAAATGAAAAATATTTCAATACTAGGTGCCACAGGCTCTATAGGTACTCAAACTTTAGATGTAATTAGAAAATCTGAAGAGATAAACTTGATAGGGGTAACTGCTAACACTTCTGTAGAGAAGGTTAAAGATATAATAGATGAATTTTATCCTAAATATGTAGGAATGATGGATGAAAAATCAAAAGAAGAAATAGATAGATATGTAGAAAAAAAGGGATTAAACATAAAAGTATTATTTGGTATAGAGGGCCTTAAGAAAATAGCTTCACTTGATGAAATTGACACAGTAGTGACATCAGTTGTTGGTATGATTGGTCTTGAGCCTACAATTGAAGCCATAAAGAAGAAAAAGGATATTGCTCTTGCAAATAAAGAAACATTAGTTGTTGCTGGAGAGCTTGTAATGAATGAAGCTAAAAAATATGGAGTTAGAATACTTCCAGTAGATTCAGAACATAGTGCAATATTCCAAAGTTTAAGAGGCAATGATTTAAGTACATTAAAAAAGATAATTTTAACTGCTTCAGGTGGTCCTTTTAGAGGAAAGAAAAAAGAAGATTTGGTTAATACATCATTAGAAGAAGCTTTAAATCATCCAAATTGGAGTATGGGAAGAAAAATAACTATAGATTCATCGACTTTAATGAATAAGGGACTTGAAGTTATTGAAGCACACTGGTTATTTGATTGTGATTATGATGATATACAAGTATTAGTTCATCCTCAAAGTATAGTACATTCAATGGTTGAATATTCAGATAACAGTATAATAGCGCAACTTGGATCAGCCGATATGAGACTTCCTATTCAATATGCTCTTAATTATCCAGACAGAAAAGAAGCTATTGCAAATGGAATAGACTTTTATGAAATATCAAAGCTTACATTTGAAAAGCCTGATATGGATACATTTAAGTGTTTAAAACTTGCTTTTGAAGCAGGAAAGCAAGGTAAACTTATGCCAACTATCTTAAACGGCGCAAATGAGGAAGTTGTACAATTATTTTTAGATAATAAGATTTCATATCTTCAAATTGGAGATATAATTGAACATTGTATGGAACATTTTAAAGAGGAAGGGAAAAAAGAAGTAACTTTAGAAAATGTAATTTCATTAGATAAAAAAGTTAAGGAATATGTGAGAGAAAATTATAGCTAGGAGGAAACTTAATGTACATTGTATATGCTGTAATAGCATTTGGACTACTTATAATAGTTCATGAATTTGGTCATTTTATACTTGCAAAGATAAATGGGGTAAAGGTAGAAGAGTTTTCGATAGGTATGGGTCCTAAGATATTTTCTATTGATGGTAAAGAAACTAAATATTCATTAGGTATATTGCCTATAGGTGGGTATGTAAAAATGCTTGGAGAAGAGGAAGATGTTCAAGATGAAAGAAGTTTTTCATCTAAATCTCCTTTTAGAAGGATTACAATTATTTTAGCAGGTGCTATAATGAATTTAATTCTTGCAATAGTAATATTTACTGCGTTTTTACATCACTTTGGATATACATTACCAAAGGTTAATTCAGTAATTGATAACAGTCCAGCGTATGAAGCGGGAATAAAACCTGGAGATGAATTTAAAAAAATTGATGGTCAAAGAATATTTGCGCCAGATGATATTTCAATTGGTATAAATCTTGCAAAGGGTAATCCAGTTAATTTAGAAGTTGATAGAAATGGAGAAATGCTTAATTTTACTGTTAAGCCTGAATATAATGAAAAAGAAAAAAGGAATATGATAGGATTTGCTTTTGAAACAGTTAAAAATCCATCAATATTAGATAGTTTTAAAGAAAGTTTCAATCAAACAGCATCACTAGTAAATCAAACATTTAAAGGGCTTAAAATGATATTTACTGGAAAAGCAGACTTAAAGACAGATGTAGGTGGTCCTGTCACTATAATAAAATTATCAGGAGCAGCTGCAAAAGCTGGTATATGGAATCTTTTATATTTTACAGCGTTTATAAGTGTAAACCTTGCTGTCTTTAATTTATTACCATTCCCTGCATTAGATGGAGGGTGGACAGTATTACTTTTAATTGAGCTTATTACAAAAAGAAAGGTTCCAGATAAGATAGTAGGTGCTTTAAATTTCGCAGGTTTTGCACTACTTATGGGACTTATGCTTTTAGTTACAGTTAAGGATATATTGTTCCCAATAAATTTTTAGGAGAGTAAAATGATGGAGAGAAAAATCACAAGAATTGTTAAAGTTGGAGGGATAGAAATTGGTGGTGAAGCACCTGTTATTATCCAATCAATGACCAATACAGATACAAGAGATGTAAATAAAACTTTAGAGCAAATAGATAAATTAGTAAAGGCAGGATGCCAGATTATAAGATGTGCTGTTCCGGATATGGAAGCTTGTGATGCATTGAAGGAAATTACAGAAAAATCACCAGTTCCAATAGTTGCAGACATTCATTTTGATTATAGATTAGCACTTAAAGCTATTGATAATGGAGTAGCTAAACTTAGAATAAACCCTGGGAATATAGGAAACTATGAAAGGGTAAAAGCTGTAGTTGAAAAAGCAAAAGAAAAAAATATTCCTATAAGAATTGGAGTAAATTCAGGATCTTTAGAGAAAGATATTTTAGAAAGAGATGGAAAACCAACCGCTAAAGGACTAGTTGAAAGTGCATTAAGACATGTTAAAATATTAGAAGATTTAAATTTCTATGATATAGTTATTTCAATAAAATCTTCTAATGTACCTATGATGATAGAAAGTTATAGATTAATGAGTGAAAAATGTAATTATCCACTACATTTAGGAGTAACAGAGTCAGGTACAGTATTTAAAGGGACAATAAAATCAAGTATAGGAATTGGAACTCTTTTAGCAGAAGGGATTGGAAATACTATTAGAGTATCATTAACTTCAGATCCAATTGAAGAAATAAAAGTTGCTAAAGAAATACTTAAAGCATTAGATTACACAAAGGAAGGGATAGAATTTGTATCATGTCCTACTTGTGGAAGAACAGAAATAAATTTAATAAAAATAGCAGAAGAAGTAGAAGAAAGACTTAAAGATACTAATAAAAATATTAAAGTTGCTGTAATGGGATGTGTTGTTAATGGTCCTGGAGAAGCAAGAGAAGCTGATATTGGTATTGCTGGAGGAAAAGGTGTTGGCATAATATTTAAGAAAGGCCAAATAATAAAGAAGGTAAAAGAAGAAGAATTAGTTGATGAACTTATAAAGGAAATAGAATCTTTATAAGATTTATATGTAATTTGTCCCCCAAAATTTAATTTATTTTGGGGGCTAATATTTTTAAAATGGAGGTAATCCTTTGAGTGAAGAGTTCATTAAAAAAATTAATAAAGAAATAAATAAAAATGAAGATTTAGAAGATAAGGAAATAAAGTTAAATAGATTTCAATTTTATAGAAAAAGTAATGTATTAAAAGTAGTAATAAAATGTAAAGATAATTTAATTCAAAGTGAAGAGGATTGGATAAAGAAATTAATATCTACAAATTTAGGACTAAATATAAAAGTAGAACTATTAGTTTATAAGGATGTAGAAGATGCAAGTATAGATGATATATTAACAAAATATTGGTCTGATGTTGTTCTAGATATAGTTAGAAAAAATCCACTATCAAAAAATGTTTTATATTCTAAACATAAGGATATTAAAGAAGATAACATAACAATTAGATATGGAAGTGAAGCTATTGTAAATCATCTAAAAAAGAAGGATATAGAGAGAAAAGTAGCTGCTCAAATACATGATATATTTGGAAGAAGGATAAGGATTGAATTAAAATATGATAATTCTTTAGAAGATACAAATTATGAAGAGAATAAAGCAAAAGAAAATAAAAAGATAGTTGATGATGTGCTTCAAGGTAGAATAGTTCAAGGTAATCCATCAGGAGATAGTTCTGATAAGAAAGAGAAGAAAGAAAGAAAAGAAGCGCCAAAGAAACAACAAAATGAAGGATATCAAAAATATAAAAGAGAACCTAAAGGTGAAAATACTATTTTAGGTAGAAATATAAGTCAAGAAGCTATGAATATATGTGATATTGATGAGACATCAGGATATGTTGCTATAATTGGAGAAGTATTTAAAACTGAGATAATTGAAACTAGAACTGGTAAAAGTATTCTTACATTCTTTATAACCGATTATACAAGTTCAATTACGGTTAAATGTTTCTTGAAAGAAAAAGATAAAGAAGAAGTTTTAGAAAATGTCAAGAAGGGCTTATATTGCAAGGTAAGGGGAGAGGCTATATACGATACCTATGCTAGAGAAGTAGTAATAATGGGTAGAGATATAGTCAAAATGAAAAAAATAGAAAGAATGGATGGAGCGGAAGATAAGAGAGTTGAACTTCATTTACATACTAATATGAGTACTATGGATGGAATGGTATCTGCAAGCAAGTTAATAGAAAGAGCAGCAAAATGGGGACATAAAGCCATTGCTATAACAGACCATGGTGTGGTTCAATCCTTTCCAGATGCACAAAGTGCTTCAAAGAAATTTGGTATAAAAGTTCTTTATGGAGTTGAGGGATATTTAGTTGATGATGGTATACCGGTAGCGCTTCATGAAAGAGGAGAATCTTTAGATGATTCATATGTTGTTTTTGATTTAGAGACAACAGGATTCTCAGCTAAGAATGATAAGATAATAGAAATTGGTGCAGTTAAAATACAAAATGAGAAAATAGTGGATAGATTTAGTGAGTTTGTAAATCCGGAGAGAAATATACCATATAAGATTACAGAGCTTACTGGAATATCAGATGATATGGTAAGAAATAGTGAAACTATAGAAAATATACTTCCTAGATTTTTAGAATTTTGCAATGGAAGCGTATTAGTTGCACATAATGCAGGCTTTGATACAGGATTTATTAAAAATAATTGTAGAAGAATGGGATTAGGCTTTGATTTTACAATTGTTGATACTGTTCCTTTAGCAAGATTTTTATACCCAGAACTTAAAAAAGTAAAACTAAATATAGTTGCAAAACATTTAGGGATATCCCTTGAAAATCATCACAGAGCTGTAGATGATGCAAAGGCAACAGCAGATATTTTGCTAGTTTGTTTTAAAAAATTAAGAGAAGAAAAAGAAATATATACCTTAAGTAAATTAAATGAAGGGTTTTTATCAAATATAGATATAAAAAGACAACCAGCTTATCATATAATAATTTTAGCTAAAACTCAGGAAGGGCTTAAAAATTTATATAAGTTAGTATCAGAAGCTCATCTTGAGAATTTCTTTAAAAGTGCAAGAACTAAAAAAAGTAGACTTCAAGAAATGAGAGATGGACTTATAATAGGCTCTGCTTGTGAAGCAGGTGAAGTATATAGAGCTATATTAGATGGTAGAAGCGATGAAGAAGTTATGAAGGTTTGTGAATTTTATGATTATTTAGAGATTCAACCTATAGCTAATAATAATTTCTTAATAGCAAAGGGAAATGTTAAAGATGAAGATGAATTAAGAGAAATAAATAGAAAAATATATAATATAGGTAAAAAACTTAATAAGCCTGTGGTCGCAACTGGAGATGTACATTTCTTAGAACCTGAAGATGAATCATTTAGAAGAATAATAATGGCTGGTAAGGGATTTAAAGATGCCGATAATCAACCACCATTATATTTAAAAACTACAGATGAAATGCTAAAAGAATTTTCATATTTAGGTGAAAATGAAGCAAAAGAAGTTGTTATAGTAAATCCTAATAATATAGCAAATGAAATTGAAGCTATAAAACCTATTCCTGACGAGACATTTCCACCTAAGATTGAAGGTGCAGAAGAAGAAATCAGAAATATGGTTATGACAAAAGTTCATTCAATTTATGGAGAAAACTTGCCAGAAGTTATTCAAAAGAGATTAGATAAAGAGTTAAACTCTATCATAAATAATGGATATGCAGTTCTTTACCTTATTGCACAAAAGCTTGTTGCGAAATCTCTTGAAGATGGATATCTTGTTGGTTCAAGAGGATCAGTTGGATCTTCCTTTGTAGCTACAATGTCAGATATAACAGAGGTTAATGGACTTCCACCTCACTATGTATGTCCAAATTGTAAAAAATCAGAATTCTTTTTAGATGGATCTATAAGTTCAGGTGCAGATTTACCACCAAAAGATTGTCCGGAATGTGGTGCTCATTATATAAGAGATGGCCATGATATTCCATTTGAAACTTTCTTAGGGTTTGAAGGTGATAAAGAACCGGATATTGACCTTAATTTCTCAGGCGAATATCAAGGAGTTGTCCATAAGTATTGTGAAGTACTTTTCGGTAAAGGATATGTATTCAAGGCTGGTACAATAGGTACAGTTGCAGAAAAGACTGCATATGGATATGTTAGAAAATATCTAGATGAAAGGGATATAAGAGTTTCTAGTGCAGAAATTGAAAGATTAACAATTGGATGTACAGGAATAAAAAGAACATCAGGGCAACATCCAGGTGGTATAATGGTTGTTCCAAGTGATAATGAGATTTATAACTTTACACCAATACAGCATCCAGCTGATGATAATGATACTGATATAATTACTACTCACTTTGATTACCATTCAATAAGTGGTAGGCTTTTAAAACTTGATATACTGGGTCATGATGATCCTACTGTTCTTAGAATGCTTCAAGACTTAACAGGTCTTGATCCAAAAACAATACCTCTTAATGATGAGAAAGTACTTAGTTTATTTGTAAAACCTGATGCACTCGGTGTTACAAAAGAGGAATTAGAGTGTGAAGTTGGAAGTTATGGATTACCTGAGTTTGGTACTAAGTTCGTTCGTCAGATGCTAGTTGACACACAACCTAAGAGTTTTGCTGATTTAGTAAGAATATCGGGTTTATCACATGGTACTGATGTATGGCTTAATAATGCTCAATATTTCATAAAAGAAGGATACACAACATTAAAAGATTGTATAGCAACGAGAGATGATATTATGGTTTATTTAATGTATCAAGGTGTACCACCAAAGAGTTCCTTTACTATAATGGAAAAAGTAAGAAAAGGAAAGGGACTTACAGAAGATGATGAAAAATTAATGAGAGAAAATAAAGTTCCTGATTGGTACATTGAATCTTGTAAGAGAATAAAATACATGTTCCCTAAAGGTCATGCTGTTGCATATGTAATGATGGCAGTAAGAATTGCATACTATAAGGTATATTACCCAGAAGCTTATTACGCTACATATTTCACAGTAAGAGCAGATGATTTTGATGCTGATCTTATATGCAAAGGCGAAGGTGCAATTCATGAAAAACTTCATGAACTTTATGATCTTGGCAATGCAGTAAGTACAAAGGAAAAAGGAACTATAACTTCCCTTGAAATGGCATTTGAAATGTATAAGAGAGGTTTTAAATTCTTAAAGGTAGACCTTTATAAGTCAGAAGCTACTAAGTTCATAATTGAAGAAGATGGTCTTAGACCTCCTATAAATGCTCTTCAAGGAGTTGGAGATAATGCTGCTAAAGCAATTGTTGAAGCTAGAAAAGATGGAGAATTTATATCAAAGGAAGATTTAAGACTTAGATCTAAAATCACAAAAACAGCAGTTGAAACATTAAATAATCATGGATGTTTAGAGGGGATGTCTGAAACAAATCAGTTATCATTGTTCTAAATATAATAGAGATATATGTAATTTATTCAAATATACTTGAAAAAAAACAGGTTATATGTTAGAATTTTAATTGATGATTATTACTAATAGCTAGATTAAAGGAGTGGGGAAATTATTTACCCGCTCTTTCTGTTTAAAGCGCAACTTCTTAGTTGCGTTTTTACTTAAAATAGATTTTAAGTTATTTGGGAATAATAAATTTATAAAAATTGAATATTGAAAAGGAGGGTAACATATGAAAAAAGATGCCTTAATAGAAAAATTAGAAGAGTTAGTTATGCCAATAACTGATGAATTAGGTTATGAATTATATCATGTAGAGTTTGTAAAAGAAGATGGAGAAAATTATTTAAGAATATATATAGACAATGAAGAAGGCATTACACTTACTGATTGCGAAAAGGTTTCAAGAAGAGTTAGTGAAATGCTAGATGAAGAAGATCCAATTTCTACATCATACTTCCTAGAACTTTCTTCACCAGGTATAAACAGAGGTTTATTTAAAGAAGAACATTTTAAGAAGGCTGTAGGAAGAGAAGTTTTTATAAGATTTACTGGTTCATTAAATGGACGTAAGAACATAAAAGGTATATTAAAATCTTATGAAGGTGAATTTATAGAAGTTCAAGGTGAAGAATTAGTTAAAGTACCAATGGATAAAATAAAAAAAGCTAACTTAGAAGGGGAATTATAAAAGGAGGATAAGGACATGAACGAAGAGTTTATAGGTGCTCTTAAAGAGATAGTTAAAGAAAAAGGAATAAGTGAAGATTTAATATTTACAACAATTGAAGATGCAATGGTTGCAGCTTATAAAAAGAATTATGCAAACCAATACACTTCAGCTCAAAATGTTAAAGTTACAATTAACAGAGAAAGTGGAGAAATTGGAGTATATGCTCAAAAAGTTGTTGTAGACGAAGTATATGATGAAGTAACAGAAATAAGCTTAGAAGAGGCTAAGGAAATAAATCCTAAGTATGAAGTAGATGATGTTGTTGATATGGAAGTTACACCTAGAAACTTTGGAAGAGTAGCAGCACAACTTGCAAAACAAGTAGTTACACAAAGAATTAAAGAAGCTGAAAGAAATATAGTGTATAATGAATATAAGGAGAAAGAGTTTGACATAATAACTGGTACAATTCTTAGAAAAGATAAAGGATTAGTTTTTGTTAACCTTGGAAAACTTGAAGGTGTTATAGGACCTAATGAACAAATGAAGGGTGAAGAATATAATTTTAATGAAAAATTAAAGTTATATATAGTTGAAGTTAAAAATGCTTCAAAAGGAGCACAAATTCATGTTTCAAGAACACATCCAGGATTAGTTAAGAGATTATTTGAACTTGAGGTTCCAGAAATATATGAAGGAATAGTTGAAATAAAAAGTATCTCAAGAGAAGCTGGTTCAAGAAGTAAAATAGCAGTTTACTCAAATGATGAATCTGTAGATGCTATGGGGGCTTGTGTAGGACCTAAGGGTGTAAGAGTTCAAAGTATAGTAAATGAACTTAAGAATGAAAAGATAGACATAATAAAATGGAGCAAAGATTCAGCAGAATTTATAGCAAATTCTTTAAGTCCTGCAAAAGTTTTAAGTGTTACAGTTAATGAAGAAGAAAAGTCAGCTAAAGTTGTTGTTGATGATAGCCAACTTTCACTTGCAATTGGTAAGGAAGGTCAAAATGTTAGATTAGCAGCAAAACTTACTAATTGGAAGATAGATATTAAAAGTAAATCACAAGCTTTACAAGAAGAGGAAGAAGTTATAGCTGAAGAAGTAATAGAAAACGTAGATTCAGAAGAAATATCAGAATAAGAGAGGTGTTTTTCATGAAAACTAAAAAGATACCTTTAAGAATGTGTACTGGATGTATGGAGATGAAACCTAAGAATGAACTTATTAGGGTGGTTAAATCTAAGGAGGGAGATGTCTCTGTTGATTTAACAGGAAAAAAGTCAGGAAGAGGTGCATATGTTTGTAAATCAAAAGATTGTTTAGCAAAATCTTTTAAGACAAGAAGACTAAGCAGAAATCTTGATGTACAAATAAGTGAAGAAATATATGATAGACTAAGGGAAGAGATGGATGATGAGTAAATTTTTCAATTTTCTAGGCTTAGCTAAAAGATCAGGTAACCTAGTTGAGGGTTATAGTAAATGTAATGAATTAAGAAATAAAAAGAGAATGTATCTATTTGTTATTTCAAAAGATGCATCAGAATCAACAAAGAATAAATTTAAAAAACATTGTAATGAAAAGCAAATACCATGTATTGAAGATTTCTCTAAAGAGGATTTAGGCATTGGCATAGGAAAAGATGAAATAAAGATTCTGGCTGTGCAAGATAAGAATATGGCTAAAAAGTTAATAGCTCTTTACGAGGAGGAGAATATATGTAGAAATTAATCGGGGGTGACTGTATGTCAAAAATTAGAGTACATGAATTAGCAAAAGAATTAGGTATAAGTTCAAAGGAACTTATTGATTTATTAATGGATGAGTTCAACATAGAAGTCAAAAATCATATGAGCGTAATAGAAGACGAAGATGCAGAGCTTATAAAGGAACTTTTAAGTAATGTAGCACCTGCAGAGAATGTAGTAGAAGAATACGAAAAAATTGCAGATGAAGAAGCTAACAAAGGAGCTAAGAAAAAGAAAAAGTTTAAAAAAGATGATGACGCTGAAGAAAATTCAGAAGATGCTGAAGCAAAAGTAATTGAAATTGGTGAAACAATAACAGTTAAGGAATTAGCAGAAAAGCTAAACAAACCAACAGCAGATGTTATTAAAACACTTATATTTACAGGGGTTATGGCAGGTATAAACCAAGAAGTAGATTTTGAGACTGCTGAAAAAGTTTGTGAAAAATATGAAGTTTTAATAGAGAAGAAAGAAGAATCAGCTGAACTTGATGCAGTTGAAGTTGAAGAAGATAGTGAAGAAAATCTTCAAAAGAGACCACCAATTATAACAGTAATGGGTCACGTTGACCACGGTAAGACATCTTTATTAGATGCTATAAGAAAAGCTAAGGTTACTGCAACTGAAGCAGGAGGAATAACTCAACATATAGGTGCTTATACTGTTAATGTAAATGGAGAAGAAATTACTTTCTTAGATACTCCAGGACATGAAGCTTTCACAGCTATGAGAGCTAGAGGAGCACAAATAACAGATGTAGTTATTTTAGTTGTTGCTGCAGATGATGGTATAATGCCACAAACAAAAGAAGCTATAAATCACTGTAAAGCAGCTGGAGTTCCTATGGTTGTTGCAATAAACAAAATTGACAGACCAAATGCAAACATTGATAGAGTTAAACAAGAATTAACAGAACATGGTTTAGTAGCAGAAGACTGGGGTGGAGATACAGTTTGTGTTCCAGTTTCAGCAAAGCAAGGTGAAGGAATAGATACTTTACTTGAAATGGTACTTTTAACTTCAGAAATGTTAGAATTAAAGGCTAATCCAGATAGAAAAGCAAAAGGTACTGTAATAGAAGCTAAACTTGATAAAGGTAGAGGTTCAGTTGCAAGTTTACTTGTTCAAAATGGTACACTACATGTTGGAGATTCAATATTAGTTGGAGCAACTTACGGAAGAATAAGAGCTATGTTTGATGATACAGGTAAAAAGATAAAATCAGCAGGCCCATCAATACCAGTTGAAATATTAGGACTTTCAGAAGTGCCAGCTGCAGGAGACAGATTTAATCAAGTTAAAGATGAAAAAACTGCAAGAAATATGGCTGAAATCAGAAAAGAAAAAGATAAAACTGATAGCTTAAATGCTAGACATAGAGTTTCACTTGAAGATTTATATAGCCAAATAAAAGAAGGTACTGTAAAAGAACTTGATATAGTTGTGAAAGCAGACGTTCAGGGATCAGTTGAAGCTATAAGACAATCACTTGAAAAATTATCAACAGATGATGTTAAGGTAAGAGTAATACACGGTGGTGTTGGAGCGATAACAGAAACAGATATATCATTAGCAACTGCATCAAATGCTATAGTAATAGGATTTAACGTAAGACCTGATTCAAATTCAGTTGCAGCAGCTGAAAGAGAAGGAGTAGATGTTAAAACTTACAGAATAATCTATGATGCAATAGAAGATGTTAAATCAGCTATGATAGGAATGCTTGAACCAGAATACAAAGAAGTTATTTTAGGTAAAGCAGAAGTTAGAGAAACTTACAAGATCTCAAGCGTAGGAACAATAGCTGGATGTTACGTATTAGATGGAAAAATTACAAGAAATTCAGATATAAGAATAATTAGAGATGGTATCGTAGTATTTGAATCAACTTTAGCTTCATTAAAGAGATTTAAAGATGACGCTAAGGAAGTTAGAAGCGGATATGAATGTGGTTTAAGCGTTGAAAAATTTAACGACCTTAAAGAAGGAGATATCATAGAAGCATACACTATGGAAGCCATTGTAAGAAAAGAACTTTAATTTTTAAGAGGTGATATATATGGCTAATTATAGAGGTGGAAGAATAAACGAAGAAGTTAAAAAAGTAGTAAGCACCTTAATACAAAATGAAATAAAAGATCCAAGATTAACTGCTATGATTTCTGTAACTGGAGTTGAAGTTACTAGAGATCTAGGTTATGCTAAAATATTTGTAAGTATATTTGCAAATAGTGAAGAAGAAAAAGAAAACAACTTAAAAGCATTAAAGAGTGCAAGTAGTTTTATTAGAAGAGAAGTTGGACGTAAAGTTAAATTAAGAGTTACTCCTCAAATAATTTTTGAATTAGATGAATCAATTGATTATGGAATGAAAATTGATGGACTAATAAGAAAAGCTAAGGAGCAATAAAATGGCACTTAAAGATATAAAAAAAATTATCATTGAGGCTAATAAAATTGGAATTACTTTTCATACTTCACCAGATGGAGATGCAATTGGAAGTGCATTAGGACTTCTTAATGGATTAAGAGAACTTGGAAAAGATGTATATATAATTTCAAAAGATAAAATTTCTGAAAATCTTGCATTTCTTCCATATTCAGAAGAAGTAACTGGAGAAATAATAGATCCTAAAGAAGGTACTGATTTAGTTATAGTACTAGATTGTGGTAATGTTGAAAGAATTTCAGCGAATCTTTCAGGATTTTCTGGAATGGTAATTAATATAGACCACCATGTATCTAATGATAAGTATGGTTTTATAAATTATATTGATACTACAGCGGCAGCTACAGCTGAAATAGTATTCTTATTATTAAAAGAAATGGGATATGAATTCTCTGTTAATGAAGAAATATTAGAGAGAATAGGAAGATGTCTTTATACTTCATTAGTTACAGACACAGGATCATTCAGACACTCTAACGTTACCAAAAGAACACATGAGATTGCAGGTATGCTAATTGGAGTTGGAGTTGATAATTCTAAGATATACAATAATTTATTTGATAATAGAAGTATAAATAAATTAAATCTTATGGGATATGCTTTCCAAAATGCTAAACTTTATTTTGATGGTAAAGTGGTAGTTACAGTTTTAGATAATGATTCCCTTAAAAAATTTGATGCTGAAAAAGAAGATACATCTGATATCATCGGAAATCTTTTAAGTATTAAAACAGTTGAAGTTGCAGTTCTTTTAAAGGAAGTTGAAGAAGGTGTTAAAGCAAGTCTTAGATCAAAATATGATTTTGATGTTAGAAAGATTGCTGAGACATTTGGTGGTGGTGGACACCCAAAAGCTTCAGGACTTATGCAAAGGGGAGTTATGCTTCAAATTGCAAAAGATAATATTTTAAAAGCTATTGAAAGAGAGATAGACCTATGCAAGGAGTAATAAATGTTTTTAAAAATTCTGGAATGACATCTTTTGATGTGGTTAGAAAAATTAAAAAAATTGCTCGTGAAAGAAAAGTTGGTCATACTGGGACATTAGATCCGGAAGCATTTGGAGTGCTTCCGGTATGTCTAGGTAAAGCTACTAAAATAATAGATTATATTATGACAGCACCTAAAACATATAAAGTAATATTTTCTTTAGGTTTTAAGACAACAACATATGATCTAGAGGGGGAAGTTCTTGATAGAAAAGATATTTCTCATCTTAATGAAAATGAAATTTTAGAAGCTATTAATTCTTTCAAAGGTACATATAGTCAGATTCCACCAATGTATTCAGCACTTAAAAAAAATGGAGTTAGACTTTATGAACTAGCAAGACAAGGTATTGAAATTGAGAGGGAAGGTAGAGATATAACTATTTTTGATATAAAAGACATTAGTATCAATCTTCCTGAAATTACAATGACAGTAACTTGCTCAAAGGGAACGTATATAAGAAGTCTATGTTATGATATCGGAGAAAAGCTTAATGTATACGGAACTATGGTTAATTTAAGAAGAACAGCTACTTCGATTTTTAAAGAAGAAGATAGTGTAAATATAGATTTGTTGACAGAAGATAATATTGAAGAATATTTAATACCTATTGAGGATGCTTTAGAGGCGTATCCTAAAACAATAATAAATAATAAATTTAGAAATCTTCTTATAAATGGCGCAAGAGTTTATGATAGGAGATTGCTAAAGGATAATATTGAAGATAATATATTGTATAGGGTTTATGATGAAGACAATATTTTCATTGGTCTTGGCATTAAAGATAAAGATGGGTTTAAGTTAGAAAAGTTATTAATGTAGCTTAGGAGAAGACTAAAACGATATGAAGGTAGTGGATGGAAAAATAACTAACAAAAATGATGAGTACTATGTTGCACTTGGAAGTTTTGATGGTTTACATAAAGGACATTTATCATTAATTCATAAGTGTATAGAACTTGCAAAAGAAACTAATTCTAAAAGTATGGTATTTACATTTAGTAATCATCCAAGAACAGTTATAAATCCAAGTATAAAAATGAAGTATCTGATGGATAATATAGAAAAAGTAGATATTTTAAAAAAAGAGGGGATAGATAAAGTTGTTCTTAGAAAATTTAATAAAGAATTTATGGAACTATCACCAGAAGGTTTTATAAAAAGACTTTGCAATGATTACAATATTAAAGGCATAGTTGTTGGATTTAACTATAGATTTGGATATAAAAATTTAGGAGATACCAATCTTTTAAGAGAACTATCAACAAAGTATAACTACAGACTAGAAGTAATAGCACCTTTATTACATGATGCAGATGTTGTAAGTAGCACTAGAATTAGAAATGCTTTGAAAGATGGAGAAATTAGTGAGGCTAATAAAATGTTAACTAGACCTTATAGTTTAAGCGGAATAGTTGAGCATGGCAGACAGATTGGAAGGACTATTGGATTCCCAACTGCAAATCTAAAGTTTGGAGAAGAAAAAATCATTCCAAATATCGGTGTATACTACACAAATGTTAGATGGAAAAATAATATTTATAAAGGAATAACTTCTGTTGGAAGCAATCCAACTGTAAATGGTAAGAGATTAACAGTTGAAACATTTATATTAGATTTTCATAATGATATCTATGATGATGAAATAGTAGTATACTTTATAGAAAAAATTAGGAATGAAAAAAGATTTGATTCTATTGATTGTTTAAAAGAGCAATTAAAAAAGGATGAAGAATATGCGAAATTAAAAGAATTAGCTGTTATTATATAAATATTATTTACAACATTACATTGTTTTGTTATAATAATAGCGGAAACCTAGTCCTATGTTCTAAGGTGCCATCTTATTACATGGAACTAAGGGGATATTTTACGGAGGTGTAATTATGGAAAAGGCAAGAAAGCAAGAAATAATTAAAGAATTTGGAAGAAGTGAACACGATACAGGATCAGCAGAAGTTCAAATCGCATTATTAAGCGAAAGAATTAATGAATTAACTGGACATTTAAAAGTTCACAAGAAAGACCACCACTCAAGAAGAGGACTATTAATGATGGTTGGACAAAGAAGAGGTCTTTTAAATTACTTAGCAAAGCAAGATATCGAAAGATACAGAGCTATAATTAAAAAATTAGGTTTAAGAAGATAGCTTAGAGCGGTTAAAACCGCTCTATTATTTTAAAGTCGTTAGAAAAATTTGTAAATGGAAACGAAAGGAGGTCCCTTTATGAGGAACACACTTAGTACAGTAGTAGCTGGAAGAGAGATGAAAGTCGAATTTGGTGATTTTGGTATGTTATCAAATGCAGCTATATTAATGAGCTACGGTGATACTGTAATATTAACTAATGTAAATAAATCAGAAGAACCAAGAGATGGAATTGATTTCTTTCCTTTAAGCGTTGAGTATGAAGAAAGATTATACGCTGTTGGTAAGATACCTGGAGGATTTATAAAAAGAGAAGGAAGACCATCAGAAAAAGCAATTCTTCATGGAAGAGCAGTTGACAGAACAATAAGACCGTTATTTCCTAAAGGATATAGAAATGATGTTCAAGTTGTTTGCACCGTTGTTTCAGTTGAAAAGGACAATATACCTGAAATATTAGCAATTAATGCAGCATCAATGGGATTATGTTTATCAAGTATACCATATAATATTCCAGTTGCAGGAGTTCAAGTAGGATTAATAGGTGATGAATTTATTTTAAATCCAACTTCAGAGCAAAGAGAGCAGAGTATACTGGATCTTACGGTTTGTTCTACAAAAGAAAAGGTTATGATGATTGAAGCTGGGGGTAATGAAATACCAGAAGATACTATGATAGCAGCTATTGAATTTGGATTTGATTCATGTAAACAAATAATAGCATTCCAAGAAGAAGCTATGGCTAAATTCGGTAAAGCTAAGGAAGAAGCAGTTTTATTTAAAGTAGATGAAGAAGTTGAAAAAGATGTAAAAGCTTTTGCTAGTGATATGGTAAAAGAAGCAATGTATATTATGGATAAAGATGAAAGAAACATTGCTATGGATGAAGTGAATAAAAAAGTATTTGCTGAATTCGAAGAAAAGCATGAAGGTAAAGAAGGAGATATAAAAGAAATTCTTTATACAATGCAAAAAGCAGTTGTAAGACAAATGCTTTTAAAAGATAAAAGAAGACCAGATGGAAGAGCTTTTGATCAAATAAGACAACTTGGATGTGAAGTTGGGATATTACCAAGAACTCATGGTACAGGATTATTTACAAGAGGATTAACTCAAGTAATGACAGTTGCTACTTTAGGTTCAGTTGGAGATATTCAAATTTTAGATGGTATAGATGAAGCGGAATCAAAGAGATATATGCATCATTATAATTTCCCAGCATACAGTGTTGGTGAAGTTAGACCACTTAGGGGACCAGGAAGAAGAGAAATTGGTCATGGAGCACTTGCAGAAAGAGCACTTGAACCATTAATACCTTCAGAAGAAGAATTCCCATATACTATTAGATTAGTATCAGAAGTATTAAGTTCAAATGGATCAACATCACAAGCTTCAGTTTGTGGATCAACATTAGCATTATTAGATGCTGGAGTTCCAATAAAGAGACCAGCTGCAGGTATTGCAATGGGACTTATAACATCAGAGGATTTAACTGAAGAAGAAGTATTAACAGATATTCAAGGAATAGAAGATTTCTTTGGAGATATGGACTTTAAGGTTGCAGGAACTGAAAAAGGTATTACTTCAATACAGGTTGATACAAAACTTAAAGGATTAAGTTTTAATGTTGTTAATACTGCAATAAAAAATGCAAGAAAAGCTAGAATGGTAATTTTAGATAAGATAAATGAGTGTATAGCAGAACCAAGACAAGATGTTTCAAAGTATGCACCAAAGACATCAATAATTAAAATTGATCCAGAAAAGATAAGAGATGTTATAGGAGCTGGTGGAAAGGTTATTAATAAAATAATCGAAGATACTGGAGTTAAGATAGACATAAAAGAGGATGGAACTGTATTTGTATCTTCTGTAGATCATGAAGGTGTAAATGAAGCTTTAAAGATAATCGAAGGATTAACAAAGGTAGTTAAAGCTGGAGAGGTTTATCTAGGAAAAGTAACTAAAATAGCGACATTTGGAGCTTTCGTAGAAATTCTTCCTAATAAAGAAGGCTTAGTTCATATTTCAAAACTTGATAAGAATAGAGTAAATAAAGTTGAAGATGTAGTTTCAGTTGGAGATGAAATTCTTGTTAAAGTAACAGAAATTGATAATCAAGGCAGAATAAATCTTTCAAGAAAAGATGCATTACAAGATAATGAAGAAGAAAAAGAAGATAAGTAATACTAAAAGGGCAATGTTATTGCCTTTTTTTTACTAAGAGGAGGCTTTTATGCATAAGATTTTTACACTAGAAAATGGGCTTAGAATTGTAACAGAAAAACTAGATGGGGTTAATTCGGTTAGTGTAGGAGTAATGATTCAAAATGGATCAAGAAATGAGAGTGAGAAGCTAAATGGTATCTCTCATTTTATTGAGCATATGTTTTTTAAAGGTACCTATAAAAGAACAGCAAAAGAAATAGCAGAAGAAATTGAAAATGTTGGTGGCCAAATAAATGCATTTACTAGCAAAGAGGCTACTTGTTATTATATAAAGACCCTTAGTACACATTTGGATATTTCATTAGATGTACTATCAGATATGCTTTTAAATTCAAAATTTGATGAGAATGATATTGAAAAGGAAAAGGGAGTAGTAATTGAAGAAATAAATATGAGTGAAGATAATCCGGAAGATGTTTTAGATAATATTCATTCAAAAGCTTCATTTGAAGAAAACTCTCTTGCATATCCAATACTAGGAACCATCGATAAAATTAAAAGTTTAAAAAGAGAAGATATAATTAATTTTATAAATGATAAATATACTCCTTACAATTCAGTTATATCTATCTGTGGTAAGTTTGATGAAGAAGAGATTATTAATTTGGTAGGGGAATTCTTCGGAAAGTGGAAGAGTAAAGAAAAATATACACCTATTTATGAAGGAACTGATATTAAGAAAAATTCAATTTTTCTTAAAAAAGAGATTGAACAATTACATATTGATTTAGGGCTTCAAGGATTACAATTTGGTGATGATAGAGGATATGCACTAGTTCTTCTTAATAATATTTTAGGTGGAGGAGCTTCATCTATTTTATTTCAAAAGGTTCGTGAAGAGTTAGGTCTTTGTTATGTAATTTACTCTTATATACAGCCATTTCAAAATGCAGGCTTAATAAACATATATGTTGGATTAAGTAAAGAATATGCAGATAAAGCTCTAGAGGTTATAAAAAGAGAACTTGAGAAATTTGTAGAAGATGGGATAACTGAAGAACAACTTAGAATAAATAAAGAAAAAATAAAAGCAAATTATATATTAGGATTAGAAAGTACCAGTTCAAAAATGTTTGCTAATGCAAAATCTTTATTGTTTAGAAATGAGATTAGAACAGAAGAAGAAGTTATTGAAAAAATAGATAATATAAGTAAAGCAGACATAGATTATGTTCTAAAAAATTGTTTCGGAAAAGGTATTATGAATACTTCTTATGTTGGAAGTGAAATTGATAAGGATTATTTAGATTCCTTTATTTATAAATCAAAAGAAGCCTATGATAATTCTAGAAAATCAACTAAAAGTAAGTTATAATATTAGAAGTAATATATCTCTTCCCTAACTCATATATTTATTTATGAATGTTAGGGAGGGATTATTGTATGTATGTGCAAGGTGATAAAAATATAAAATATCTTAGTGAACTTGAAAGATATGAGCTTATAAATATTAATGATGGAGAAAAGTATGATTATCTTCAAAACAATGACTTAGTAATTGATGATGAAGGAAATATAAAGTATCTTCTTATAGATGCATCTTCTTCTAAATTTAGTATTTTTGGCGGGGCTAGAGAGATATTAGAAATTGACTGGAGTGCAGTACAGAAAGTTGGGGCTAAAACAATAATACTAGATGCCGATGAAAACAGCATAAAGAGGGCAAAGGTATGAATCTAAGGGGGAAAAATTATGAAAATTGTAGTACAAAAGTTTGGTGGCACATCTGTATCTACAAAAGAGAGAAGACAAAAGGTAGTTGAAAAAGTTAAAAGTGCCATTGATGAAGGGTACTCTCCTGTAGTAGTAGTTTCAGCTATGGGCAGGAGTGGAGATCCTTATGCAACAGATACACTTTTATCATTAGTTGGAGATAAGTTTAAAAACACAAATAAACTAGCATCAGACCTTTTAATGTGTTGTGGTGAACTTATAAGTTCAGTAGTTATGAGTAATGAGTTATTTGATGTTGGAATTGATGCCATTCCATTAACTGGAGGACAGGCTGGTATTAAAACTGATAATGTATTTACAAATGCAAAACATTTAGATGTTGATCCAAAGCAAATATTAGACTTTGTATCAAAAGGAAGAGTGCCAGTTGTTACTGGATTCCAAGGAATGAGTGAAGATGGATTTTTCACAACTCTTGGAAGAGGCGGTAGCGATACTAGTGCGGCTATATTAGGAGTTGCATTAGAAGCTGAACAAATAGAAATTTATACCGATGTAGATGGTATAATGACAGCTGATCCAAGAATAGTAAAAGATGCATCATTAATAAATGTGATAAGTTATAATGAAGTATTCCAATTAGCAGAGCAAGGTGCAAAAGTTATTCATCCAAGAGCTGTTGACATAGCTATGAAGAGTAACGTACCATTATTTATTAAAAATACAATGAGCGATGCTAAAGGAACATTAATTAATAATAATGGAGATCTTAATAATGGTAAGATAATTACTGGTATTACTCATCAAAATGATAGAATACAAGTGAAAATTAAAGCAAAAGAAAATTTAAATAATCCAAAATACAAGGATTTATTAAGCTTACTTGCAGCTAATAAAATAAGTTTGGATTTAATAAATATATTCCCAGAACAGCAAATTTTCACAATTGGAGAAAATAAGAAGAAAGAGCTTGAAAAGATATTAGATGCTATAAACATAAAATATTCATTAACAGAGAACTGTAGTCAATTAGCAGTGATAGGATCACGAATGGCTGGTATACCAGGGGTCATTGCTAAAATAGTTAGATCATTAAATGAAAATAATATTGAAGTTTTACAAACAGCAGATTCTCATATGACTATATGGTGTTTAATACATTCAGATAATGTGGCTGAAGCTATAAATGCGCTACATAAATCATTTGAACTATCATAATAATAAAATTTAATATTTATATAAGCATAAAGTATAAAAAAATTCCTCTTGTACAAAATAAAAGTGTATAGGAGGAATGTTTATGAATACAAATTTTTTAAAAAGCGAAAATGATAATGATAATAATGAAAAATTAGATAAAAATAGTGAATCAATCAAAGAATTTGGAAATATGGGTGTAGTAAATCCAAATGAAAGAATTAGGGTGTTACCAATTATCGGACAGGTAGAAGGACACGTAGTTTCTCCAGCTCAAACTAAAGCAACTAAGTATGAACACGTAATACCACAGCTTATTGAAATGGAGCAAAATGAAAATGTTAAGGGTGTACTAATTGTATTGAACACTGTTGGAGGAGATGTTGAAGCAGGACTTGGAATTGCAGAAATGATAAATTCTTTATCAAAGCCAACTGTTTCTATAGTTATAGGAGGAGGCCACTCTATTGGAGTGCCACTTGCAACATCAGCAAAATATTCGTTTATAACTCCATCTGCAACAATGATAGTTCATCCTATTAGAATGAATGGATTTATAATTGGAGTGTCTCAAACTTTTGAGTATCTAAAAAAGATGCAAGAGAGAATTAATGAATTTATAGTTAGAACTTCTGATATAAAGAAGGAAGAACTAGAAAAACTTTTAAGACAGCAGGGTGATTTATTAAATGATGTAGGAACTATTTTAATTGGCAATCAAGCAGTTGAGTGTGGATTAATAAATGAAGTTGGTGGACTAAAAGAAGCTATTTCAAAGTTAAATACATTGATAGATGAAAATGAGTAAGTTATTAGGATCAGCTGTAAATATTTTATAGCTGATTTTATTATGTTTATAAAAGGAATTTTATTATATATGTAGAAAGTAATAAAGTGGGGTGATTATTTTTGAGCAGAACTAAAAAATCAAGTAAGAATAAGAAAAATAATAATAAAAATACAGATATACTTGGAATAGTATATATTTCAGTAGGAATACTTTTATCAGTTGCAATATATACAGATTTTGTAGGAATATTATCAGCAATATCTCAAAAGTTATCTCATTTTCTAGTGGGTATTGGAGCATATATAATCCCTATTTATTTATTATATTTGGGATATGAATATATAAAGTCTAAAGGTAGTATTAAGCTTAATAAAAATTTCTATGGAGTAACTATATACGCTGCTATATTAATATTAATATTTTCAACAATATATCTTCAAAGTATGAATAGTGTTACTTCTTTTGGACAAGGTATAGAGGGCATTTTAAGTATGAAATCAATATTAAATGGAGGAGTTTTAGGATATCTAATATCATATCCGTTATTTAAATTTGTAGGAACAGTAGGTTCTTATATCATTTATATAGCACTTATTATAATAGCAACTATACTTACATTTGATATTACATTATATGATGTTGGTATAACTGTGAAGAATAAGAGCAGTGAAATAAAAAAATCTAGAAAGAGAAGAAAACCACAAGTCAAAGACAGAAACAATGATATAGATGATACATTTATTAAAGTGGTTAAAAAAGATGAAGGTAAGAATGTAGATAAAAAAGAATTTTTAAATGGAGTAAATAACAAGATTAAAATTTTAGATTTTATGAAGAATTCCTCTCTTGATGATGAAGACGCTATATATGAAGATGAGGCATATAAAAATAATGAAGAAGTAGTTGAGAAAATAGAGCCTAAGGAGCATCAAGAAAAAATTGATACTTTCTTAAAAGATTCAAATAAGATAGATAATACTTATAAAAAAGAAAAGTTAGATAATTCAGTGAAAGCTGTAGTACATGATGAAATCGAAACTAGTATACAAGAAGGAAAAGAAGAAGGAATGAAGTCCGAATATGTTCATCCGGATACATCATTACTTAATATAAATAGTGGAACTAAATTAAATAGTAATGATAAACAAGAACTTATTGAAAGTGCAAATAAATTATCAGAAACATTAGGAAGTTTTGGGGTTGATGCTAAAGTCACTCAAGTAACAAAAGGACCTTCAGTTACTAGATTTGAACTTCAACCAAGTCCAGGCGTAAAGGTAAGTAAAATTGTAAATTTATCTGATGATATAGCTTTAGGTCTTGCAGCCTCTGGAGTTAGAATAGAGGCACCTATACCAGGTAAAGCGGCTGTTGGAATAGAAGTTCCAAATAGAGAACAGACTCCAGTATTTTTAAGAGAAGTATTAGAATCAGATGAATTTTTAAATACTAATAAGAAGTTAGCATTTTCACTAGGAAAAGATATAGGAGGTCAATGTGTTGTAGGGGATTTAAGTAAAATGCCGCATACATTAATTGCAGGTGCCACAGGATCAGGAAAGAGTGTATGTATAAATACATTAATAATAAGTTTGCTTTATAAATACTCTCCAGATGAAGTTAAACTTCTAATGGTTGATCCAAAGGTTGTTGAATTGAGTGTATACAATGGAATACCTCATCTATTGATACCAGTTGTTACAGATCCAAAGAAGGCAGCTGGAGCATTAAACTGGGCTGTAAATGAAATGACAAGAAGATATAAATTATTTGCAGATTCAGGAGCAAGAAATATTGATTCCTACAATTCACTTTACTCTAAAGGAACAATTGAAGAGAAACTTCCTTATATAGTTATCATAGTAGATGAGCTTGCTGATCTTATGATGGTATGTCCAAATGATGTTGAAGATTATATAGGGAGATTAGCACAGATGGCAAGAGCTGCAGGTATGCATCTAGTAATTGCAACTCAAAGACCTTCTGTAGACGTAATAACTGGAGTAATTAAAGCAAATATACCATCTAGAATATCTTTTTCTGTTTCATCTCAAATAGATTCAAGGACAATATTAGATAGTGGTGGAGCAGAAAAACTTTTAGGAAGAGGGGATATGCTTTATTATCCTGTTGGAGAAAGTAAACCACTTAGAGTTCAAGGATGCTTTATATCAGAAGAAGAAGTTGAAAAAGTAGTTGAATTTATAAAAGATGGAGAAAATGAGGCTATATATAAAGAAGAAATTATAGAGCATATAAATAATGAAGCAGAAGCATCAAATTCTAATATGCAAGGAGATGATGTAGATGACCTTTTAGAAGAAGCTATAAATATAGTTATTGATTATGGCCAAGCATCTACATCATTTTTACAAAGAAGACTTAGAATTGGTTTTAATAGAGCATCAAGAATAATGGATGATCTAGAAGCTAGGGGGGTAATATCTCCTAAAGATGGCAGTAGACCAAGGCAAGTATTAATATCTAAGGATGATTTAACAGCAGCGGATTGCAGTGATAATAACATTTAATGAGGAGAAGGAAATTTTATCTTGTAATAGCGCAAAAACAGTTATAAAATAGTTAGGTATAAAAGTATTTTTTTAAAACATAGGAGGAAAAAAGTTTTGGCAAAATATAAAGTAGGAATGGTTAGCTTAGGTTGCGATAAAAATAGAGTAGACTCTGAAATTATGCTTGGAGTTATGAATAAAGAATATGAAATAATAAATAATCCAAAAGAGGCAGATATAATTATAGTTAATACCTGTGGTTTTATTGAAAAGGCAAAACAAGAATCAATTGATACTATCTTAGAGATGGCAAATTATAAAACTAAGCACAATTGCAAATTATTAATTGCAACTGGTTGTTTAACTCAAAGATATGGAAAAGAGCTACAAGAGTTAATGCCTGAAATAGACATAATGCTTGGAGTGAATGACTATAATAAAATAGATAAGTTAATTAGAGAATTTATAACAAAAGAAAACATGGAAGATAGGTTTACAGAAGTAAACTATTCAGATGATAATATAAATGAAGGTGAAAGAGTGCTCACAACAGATAAGAGCACTGCATATTTAAGAATTGCTGAAGGTTGTAATAATTTCTGTACGTATTGTATAATACCTAAGATAAGAGGTAAATTTAGAAGTAGAGAAATGGAAAGCATATTGAAAGAGGCGGAAGGATTAGCTAAAAAAGGTGTTAAAGAACTAATATTAATAGCTCAAGATACCACTCTTTATGGAAGTGATTTATATGGAAAGAAAAGTCTTCATATACTTTTAAATAAGTTATCAAAAATTGAGGGCATAAAATGGATTAGAGTATTATATTGTTATCCAGAAGAGATATATGATGATCTTATAACAGAAATGGCTACAAATGATAAAGTGTTAAAATACTTAGATTTACCAATACAACACATAAGTAATAACATATTAAAACTTATGGGAAGAAAAACAACAAAAGAAGATATAATAAATAAAATTGATAAATTAAGAAGAGAAATACCACAAATAGCACTTAGAACTTCTCTTATAGTAGGATTTCCAAATGAAACAGAGGATGACTTTAATGAGCTTAAAGAATTCTTAAAAGAACATAAGCTTGAAAAGGTTGGAGTATTTAAATATTCAAGAGAAGAAGGAACACCAGCTGCTATTATGGATATGCAAATAGATGAAGAAATAAAAGAAATAAGAGAAAAAGAGCTTATGTTAATTCAAAGTGAAATTTCAAAAGAAATAAATAGTTTGAAAATAGGTAATATATATGATATTCTTGTTGAAGGATATAATGGTGAATATTACTATGGAAGAAATTATGAAATGGCACCTGAGATAGATGGAAATGTATTCTTTACAAAGCATTGTCCTGTAGATAAAGGAGATATTGTTGAAGTTAGAATAGAAAAGAATACAGAGTATGATTTAATAGGAGTTGGTATGTGTGAATCTTGCAAATAAATTAACATTACTAAGAATGATCTTAGTACCAATTTTTTTGATATTTATTGCAATTAAAGGAATACCATATGGTACTTTTGTAGCAACATTTATATTTGTTATTGCTTCAATAACAGATAAACTTGATGGGTATATTGCAAGAAGTAGAAATCAAATAACTAATTTTGGTAAATTTATGGATCCTTTAGCAGATAAATTATTAGTTACAGCTGCATTAATTTCACTTATAGAATATGGAGTTGTTCCAAGTTGGGCAGCTATAATAATTATTGCGAGAGAATTTGCAGTTTCAGGACTTAGAACTCTAGCGGCAGCAGAAGGTAAGGTTATTGCAGCAAGCTGGTGGGGAAAAATTAAAACTGTTATACAAATAGTAGCTATAATAATACTTTTAATAGAAATAAATATAACGCAAAGTACAAGTTTAAATAATGCTGTTATAAATAGTGATTTTTTAACTAATTTCTTTAAGTATATTCCAAGTTTAGCATTAAATATAGCAGTTGTTATAACTATAATATCAGGATATGATTACTTTAGAAAAAATAAAAATGTAATAACAATGAATAAGTAAAATGATTAGAAAATAATAAATATGTCAATTATAATAAAAGTTCCTACTAAAAGTTGGGGCTTTTATCTGTATTTATAGTTGACTATATATAAGTAGTTCTATATAATTATAGATATAGAACATAAGTTCGGTGAGAGGATGGTGTATTAATGAATAATATAGATTCAAATAAATTAAAAGCAATTGAGGCAGCCATGGGCCAAATAGAAAAACAATTTGGTAAGGGTTCAGTTATGAAATTAGGAGAAGAATCAGTTCTTAATGTTGATTCAATTCCAACAGGCTGCTTAGATTTAGATATAGGGCTTGGAATTGGTGGAGTACCAAAGGGAAGAATTGTAGAAATATATGGACCAGAAAGTTCAGGTAAAACTACAGTTGCACTTCATATTGTTGCAGAGGCACAAAAATTAGGTGGGGCAGTTGGATTTATAGATGCAGAACATGCATTAGACCCTTCATATGCTAGAAAAATTGGAGTAGATACAGAAAATTTAATAGTTTCTCAACCAGATACTGGAGAGCAAGGACTTGAAATAGCAGAAGCTTTAGTTCGTTCAGGAGCTATTGATGTTATAGTTGTTGACTCAGTTGCAGCACTTGTTCCAAGAGCTGAAATTGAAGGAGAAATGGGAGATTCACATGTTGGTCTTCAAGCTAGATTAATGTCTCAAGCACTAAGAAAGCTTGCAGGAACAATAAGCAAAACAAATTGTGTTGCTATATTTATAAATCAACTTAGAGAAAAAGTTGGTATAATGTTTGGTAATCCTGAAACAACTCCTGGAGGAAGAGCATTAAAATTCTATGCATCAGTTAGAATGGATGTTAGAAGAATAGATTCAATTAAGCAAGGTGAAAGTATAGTAGGTAACAGAACAAGAGTTAAGATAATAAAGAATAAGGTTGCACCACCATTTAGACAAGCGGAATTCGATATAATGTATAACGAAGGTATCTCAAGAGAAGGAAATATCATTGATGTTGGTGTTAAGGAAGAAATAGTTCAAAAGAGTGGAGCATGGTTCTCATACGGAGATGTAAGATTAGGTCAAGGTAGAGAAAATGCAAAAGCGTACTTAAAAGAAAATCCAGAAGTAGCCTTAGATATAGAAAATCAAATTAGATCAAAGCATAATCTTCCCCTTAATAAATCAGTGGAGAAAGAAACTGCTGCCGATAAAGAAAGCAAATAGTAACAACATTAATTTAAAATAAGATTGAGTTTTTATGGTAAGGCAACCTAAAGAATAGGTGTCTTACCATTTTTTATTAAACAACATAAAAAAATAATAGTTAAAGGTTTACTTAAAGATGAAATGTTAATAAGAAATTAGGCGTAAAAAAGAGAGAAAATGAGTATAATAAAGAAAATGAGTTGATTAATACTTTATATTAGTCAACTTGACATAATTTTATTTTTACTATACAATAATAACAAATACTGGTTTATCATATTCCAAGGATAACAGTGAGAAACAGTATGACACCACTACGCTTTCACTTAAAAATAAGCGAGGGGGTGTTAATATGCCACAAATTGTAACAATGATTATAATTGATATAATTGTGCTGTTAATATTAGGAATAGTACTTTACAAAACAATACAAAGTACATCAAAAAACAAAATAGAATCTCTTGAAAGAGAAGCAGAAAAACTTGTAGAAGATGCAAAAAAAGATGCAGAAGCTATGAAGAAGGAAGCTATACTTGAAGCAAAAGAAGAGGTTCATAGATTAAGAAATGATTTAGAAAAAGATTCTCGTGAGAGAAGAAATGAGATCCAAAGGCTTGAAAGAAGAGTTTTACAAAGAGAAGAATCTCTTGATAAAAAGAGCGATTTTCTTGAAAAGAAGGAAGAAACCATTAATGGTAGAATGAATGACATTAAACAGTTAGAAAAAGAAGCTAACGATCTTCATGAAAAGAGAAGAGAGGAACTTGAAAGAGTTGCAAACTTATCTAGTGAAGAGGCTCGTCAATTAATTTTAGATGAAGTTAGAAAAGAAGTTTCACACGAGTCTGCTATAATGATTAAAGAAATTGAGAGCAAGGCTAAGGAAGAAGCGGATAAGAAGGCGAGAGAAATCGTTACTACAGCAATACAAAGATGTGCTGCTGATCATGTTTCAGAAACAACTGTTCATGTTGTTGCGTTACCTAATGATGAGATGAAGGGTAGAATAATAGGTAGAGAAGGAAGAAACATTAGAACCCTAGAAACATTAACAGGAGTAGATTTAATTATAGATGATACTCCAGAGGCAGTAATTTTATCAAGTTTTGATCCAATTAGGAGAGAAGTTGCTAGAATGGCACTAGAAAAGTTAATAGTAGATGGCAGAATACATCCAGCAAGAATCGAAGAGATGGTTGAAAGAGCTCAAAAAGATGTTGAAAATGACATTAAAGAAGAAGGAGAACAAGCAACATTAGAAACAGCTGTTCATGGTCTTCACCCAGAGCTTACAAGATTACTTGGTAGATTAAAGTATAGAACTAGTTATGGCCAAAATGTATTAAAACATTCCATAGAAGTTTCATATTTAGCTGGTTTGATGGCTTCAGAATTAGGTTTAGATGTTACTCTAGCTAGAAGAGCTGGTTTATTACATGATATAGGGAAAGCTGTAGATCAAGAACAAGAAGGGCCACATGCAATTATTGGGGCTGATCTTGCTAAGAAATATGGTGAATCTAAATTAGTAGTAAATGCTATAGGAGCCCATCATGGGGATGTTGAAATGCAATCTTTAGAAGCAATATTGGTTCAGGCAGCAGATGCAATATCAGCAGCAAGACCAGGAGCAAGAAGAGAAACATTGGAGGCATATATAAAGAGATTAGAGAAGTTAGAAGAAATTTCTAACTCATATGAAGGTGTAGAAAAGTCATATGCCATTCAAGCTGGTAGAGAGATTAGAATTATGGTTAAACCAGATCAAATTGATGATGCTGGATCAGTTGAACTTGCTAGAAATCTTGCAAAGAGCATAGAAGAACAATTAGAATATCCAGGTCAAATAAAAATCAATGTTATTAGAGAAACTAGAGCAATTGATTTTGCTAAATAAATCGTCAATATTAAAATACATTTTGCTTTGTCAAAATGTATTTTTTTATAAAATTTCAAAAAAATAAAGGGATTTATAAATAAGAGTAGAATATATATATTATGCCATAAGATGGTAGAGTATTTTTATTAATGTAAACGATTAGTAATAAAATGTAGGAGGAGAAATAAAAGTGGAAGTATTAAAAGTTTCAACAAAATCAAACCCAAATTCAGTAGCAGGAGCATTAGCTGCAATAATAAAAGAAAAGAATATAGTAGAAATTCAAGCGGTAGGAGCTGGCGCTATAAATCAAGCTATTAAAGCTATTGCTATAGCAAGAGTATTCGTAGCTCCAAGTGGAAAAGATATAATTTGTGTACCGGCATTTACAGATATAATTATTGATGGAGAAGAAAGAACAGCTATTAAGCTTATAGTACAGCCAAGATAATAATATGTATTATTTTTAAAAATACATAACTAAATTGGAAGTAGAGGTAATTTATTTGTAAATTAGATTATTCAATAGTTGAAATTTTCACGAAAACCATTTATAATAAAATGGTTAATAAAATATTAACCTATTAAATTAAGTAAAGAGGTGTATTTACATGGTATCTAAAGAGGTTTTAGTTAAGAATGCTACTGGTTTACACGCTAGACCAGCAACTTTACTAGTTAAAAAAGCTTCTTCATTCAAATCAGATGTGAGCTTAGAGTTTAACGGTAAGAAAGCAAACGTTAAGAGCTTAATTGGAGTTCTTTCATTAGCTGTTACTGCTAACTCAGTGGTAAACGTTATTGCTTCAGGAGATGATGAAGCTTTAGCTGTAGAAGAAATTTCAAAATTAATCGAAAACTTAGAAGATTAATTAAAGATTAAAGGTTCCTAATATTTTAGGAACCTTTTTCTTTTTTAATAAGAATTTATGTATATAAAATCAGTTACATATGATTCTTATTTTAATGATATAAGTTTACATCTAAATAATAATGTTATTAAGTTAATGCCAGATATAGCGATTAGTATATATATAATCCTAGATACCATTGCTACTCCAAAGCTTAATAAGGTAACTAAATTAAAATTTAATAAACCAATTAAACCCCAATTAAGTGCACCTATTATAACTAGTAGAAAAGATAGTTTGTCTAATATGTTTATTTTACACATAATAAAATCTCCTTTCATTACTATCTAAAATATATATATGAATATATAATATTAATAATGACTTTAATGAAAGTTTTTTTTACAAAAAGATGAAAATAATAAATAATTATGTTATAATACGAACTATATTATGTAATATTTTAAATATATTCGTATGGAGGTCTAGGATGAGAAATTTATATAGTACACCGTTAAATTCAAGATATGCATCAAAAGAAATGAGTTTTATTTTTTCTGATGATATGAAATTTACAACTTGGAGAAAATTATGGCTAGCACTTGCAGAAAGTGAAAGAGAGTTAGGATTAAATATAACTGAAGAGCAGATAGAAGAATTAAAAGAACATGTAAATGATATAAACTATGAAGATGCAATAAAAAGAGAAAAAGAAGTAAGACATGATGTTATGAGTCATGTATATGCATATGGATTACAATGCCCAAATGCTAAAGGAATAATACATCTTGGAGCAACTAGTTGTTATGTTGGAGATAATACAGATGTAATAATAATGAGAGATGCATTATTATTAGTAAAGAAAAAGATAGTTACTGTGTTACATAGATTAAGTAAGTTTGCTTTAGAATATAAGGATATGCCAACACTAGGATTTACACATTTCCAACCAGCACAGCTTACAACAGTAGGTAAGAGAGCTACTCTATGGATGCAAGATTTAGTAATGGACATAGAGAACATTGATTTCCTTTTAAGTACTTTAAAATTAAGAGGTGTTAAAGGAACAACTGGAACACAAGCGAGCTTTATGACTCTTTTTGAAGATGATGAAGAAAAAGTAAAGATATTAGATAAAAAGATTGCAGAAAAAATGGGATTTGAAAAAAGTTATGGAGTTACAGGTCAAACTTACCCAAGAAAGTTAGATTCAATAGTTTTAAATACATTATCAGAAGTAGCACAAAGTTGTTATAAATTTAGTAATGATTTAAGATTGCTTCAAAGTATGAAGGAAGTAGAAGAACCTTTTGAAAAAAATCAAATAGGATCATCAGCAATGGCATATAAGAGAAATCCTATGAGAAGTGAGAGGATGGGTGCTCTAGCAAGATATGTTATTGTAGATGCTCTAAATCCTGCTATAACAGCTTCTACACAATGGTTCGAAAGAACATTAGATGATTCTGCTAATAAAAGGCTTTCAATTGCAGAAGGGTTCTTAGCTTTAGATGGAGTTCTAAATTTATATATTAATATAGCTGAGAATATGGTTGTATATGACAAGGTAATAGCTGCTCATGTAAATAATGAATTACCATTTATGGCAACTGAAAATATTATGATGGAATCAGTAAAAAGAGGCGGAGACAGACAAGAATTACATGAAAAAATAAGAACCCACTCAATGGCTGCAGCTCAAAGAGTTAAGGGTGAAGGTCTTGATAATGATTTAATAAAGAGAATAATTAATGATGGTACTTTTAATCTTTCAGAAGAAGAGATTAGGGCAATTATTGATCCTAATAAATTTGTTGGTAGAGCTCCAAGTCAAGTTGTGGAGTTTATTGACGAGTATGTGAATCCGATTATAGAGAATAATAAGGAAGCAATAGAAGTTAAGAGTGAAATTAACGTCTAAATTATTAAACTAGAAGTTATCCATTGTAGCTTCTAGTTTTTTACTTTATAAAATTAAAAGAAGTATGCTATAATAACTTTGTTTTACAAGAGACGAAGGGAGAAAAAAATGAGCGATAAAAATAAAATAATATCAACTACTTTAATATATTTTGTAATGGTGGTTGCGGCAATAACAGAAGGTCTTATAAATATCTTTACAGTGCCTATAAAAAGAGATTTTGCAATAACTGATACAAAATTATCATTAATGTTTATGTTTGGTACAATAGCATATTTAATATGTAATTATGTTGGTGGAGCTTTATGTGAAAAGATAGGTCAGAAAAAGTTATTTTTAATAGGATTATTAGGAGCTGCTCTAACTAATTTAATACAAGCGTGGTCACCTAATTTTACAATATTTATAATTGCATTTGCAGCAATTCAAGCTTTTCTAGGTTTAATGTCTATTGCAGCAAATACTATAATACCAGTAATATGGATTACGGGACAAGCAATTGCTATGAATTTAACTCACTTTGCTTATGGAGTAGGTCTTTCTGCATCACAAAAACTTTCAGGTGTATTAATGACAGATGGATTTGGATGGAGAAAGATTTATATAGGTTCAGCGATAATTACATTTATAGTATTAATAGCATTTTTATTTGTAAAGCTTCCAGTAGTAAAAATGGATAAAAAAGATGATAAAATATCTTTATTTGTAATTTTACAAGATAAATTAGTTTGGTTCTTCTTTATAGGTTTAGGTTTTTATATAATAGCTGAACAAGGAACAGGAAGATGGTTGCCAACGTACATAAAATCTAATTATGCAAATGTTACAGAATCAAAAATAGCATCTTATGTATCAATATTTTTCTTATTATTAACTATTGGTAGATTAGTCGGTGGATTTATAGTTGAAAAAATTGGCACTATGAGATCTGTAAAAATATTTTCGTTAATTGGTGGATGCTTATTTATAATTGGGCTTATAAGTGGAGAAGTGGGATTATATATAGTATCAATTGCAGGATTCTTTTTCTCAATAATGTTTCCAACGGTTGTTGTTATTATAAGTAATACATTTAAAAAGAGCACTGCTTATACTACTGGAATTATAATAGCACTTGCAAGTATTGTAAATACTGTTATGAATTTATTGGTAGGAGTTGTATCGGATAGTGTAGGAATAAAATATGCTATGTTTATAATGCCAATATCTATATTAATTACATTTGTATTTTTATGCTTAGCAAGCAGAACTGCTAAATCAAGATAATTCATTTTAGCTGAATGCACATAATGGTGTATTCAGCTAATTTTCAATAAAGTACACCAAAGAATTAGGTATAGTAAATTATATGATATTATTTAAGGAGTATTAGTGATATGAAGGATAGAAAATATGAAATATATAAGATAATAAATAATATAAATTCTACAGATAAAGAAATTCAAAGAAAAGCAAGAGAACGGGTTGATTCTTTAGCAAAACCACTTGGTAGTCTTGGTAAACTTGAAGAAATTGCTATTAAGATAACAGGGATAACTAACAAAATGAAGAACACTTTTGAAAATAAATGTGTAATCATTTTCTGCTCAGATAATGGGGTATTTGAAGAAGGTATAGCAAGTACTCCTCAATATGTTACGCTTGCACAAACTATTAATTTTACAAAAGGATTATCCGGTGTTGGAGTAATTGCAAAGCAAAATGGAAGCGACTTAATGGTAGTGGATATAGGAATAAATAGTAATTTAAAGGTTCCAGGTGTAATACATAAAAAAATAAGAAGAGGAACTAATAATATTGCAAAAGGTCCAGCTATGAGTGAAGAAGAATGTATAACTGCTATATTAGCAGGAGTAGAATCTGTTAAGAAAGCTATAGATGAAGGATGTGAAATTTTAGGGGTAGGAGAGATGGGAATAGCAAATACCAGTACTAGTAGTGCAATTTTAATATCTCTACAAGAATGTAGTATAGAGAAAGCAGTTGGAAGAGGATCAGGATTAACTAATAGTTCATTCGATAAAAAGAAAGCTATAATAAAACAAGCGTTAGAGATAAATAATCCAGATAAAAATGACCCTATAGATGTACTGACGAAGGTTGGAGGATTTGATATTGCAGCTATGGCAGGTGCGTTTTTAGGTGCAGCGTATTATAAAGTTCCAATAGTTATAGACGGATTTATATCAGCTGTGGCAGCACTTGTAGCATCAAGATTAAACAGCAATGTAAGAGATTATCTATTTTCATCTCATTTATCTCAAGAAATTGGATATAGCCTAGCTATTAAAGAATTAGGGCTTCAACCTATGGTGAATTTAGATATGAGGCTTGGAGAAGGTAGTGGTTGTCCTATAGCATTCACTATAATAGATACAGCAAATGCTATATTAAGAGACATGTCAACCTTCGAAGAGTCAGGAATAAATTGTGAATATTTAGATGAAATACGTGATGAGGAATGTTATAAAGTATAGATGTAACTTATATAGAACTTAATACAAGAAAACCACCTTTTTTATAATCATAATTTTTATTAGTAGATGGTGATTTTGTTATGCTCCACAAACCATTATATAATTTCACAAGTTTAATATAATTTTTAAGTTTTTCTATATCATAATTTGTTATTGTTCCTAAATATGATTCTAAGAAATATAATTTCTTAGAATCATCTATAAATAGTGAATATGTAGCCAAATCAAAGAATATGTCATTTAATGCTGAAAATTCAAAATCTATTAATAGAGGATTATTATTTGAAACTATAATATTAGATGGATTTAAATCATTATGGCATAGAGAAAATTCTTTAATTGGAAATTTATTTTCTATGTAATTTAATAATTCTAAGTAATAATCATAAGTTTTAGGAAGCTGTATATTATTATCTTTGCAATATGATAACTTATCATTAATATAAGAAAATGGAGATATACAATTTAATTCTTTTGAAGGGGTGAGTGAATGAAATTCCTTTAGCTTAGTAGATAATTTATTTATAAATTCATTTGAGTTACAAAGGTATTCACATGGAGTATCCCCATCAATCCAATTACATAATAAAATAAATAAGTTTTCACATTTTAAAATATATGACTTTCGATTGATAATTTTTAATATGCTATGCTCTTTTAATAGATTTTTTTCATCTAAAGAAAGCTTCATTAGATATAAACTATTATTTATAGAGATATTATAAGCATCATTAGAAAGACTTTGAAGTTTATTAATTAATTTTACATTGTGTATGCTAGTATTAAATTTTTTAGATACACATAAAAAAACGTTTTTTAACAAATAATCACCTAAATTCTTAAAGTATATTATGCATTATAACATAAAAAATAAAGAGGAGAAAATATATGAAAATAGCAGTAATAGGAGGAACAAGAAGTGGTAAATCTTTTCTTGGAGAAGAGATTTGTAAAAGGATAAAAACTTCAAATAAAATAAAATATATAGCTACTATGGAACCTCATTGCGATGAGGATTTAAAAAGAATAGAAGGGCATCTGGAAAGAAGAAAAGACAATACTTTCATAACATTAGAGGCGTTTAGAGATTTAGATAAAATAATTAATAAAATAAATAAATTAGATACTATTCTTTTAGATAGTGTTACTACTTTACTTAATAATGAAATGTTTACTAAGGATGGAGTTAAAAAATATACATATAAAAAAATAGCTAAAAATATTATTGATCTAAGCAATGAATGCAAAAATATAGTAGTTGTAACTGATTATATTTTTAGTGACTCTATATTGTATGATGATTTTACTAATGAATATAGAAAAGAATTAGCATATTTAAATAGACTAATAGTTAAGGATTTCGATATAGTGATTGAATGTAATTATAATAATTTTGAAATTCATAAAGGGAATCTTGAGGGGAGAAAAATAATAAATGAGATATATTAGAAGCTTTTTTATGGCATTGTCTATGTTTTCGGTAATACCAGCACCTAGATATAAATGGGAGAAAGAAAATACAAGAAATATTTTAAAGTTTTATCCTTTTATTGGAGCTATAATAGGAGCTTTATGGGTATTACTTTATAGTATATTAAATTGGTTTAATATAAATTATATATTAATTAGTGCAGTACTCTTAATTTATCCTATAATGGTTACTGGAATGCTACATTTGGATGGATTTATGGATATATGTGATGCAATACTTTCAAGAAGAGATAGGGAGACAAAATTAAAAATTCTTAAAGATTCATGTACTGGAGCATTTTCAGTGATTTGTCTTGTAATCTTAATGATAATTCAATTTGCGTCTATTTATTCAATAATAGAAGATAATAAAAATATACTATTTCTTTTATTTATACCTATAATAAGTAGAAGTTTTATGGCACTTATGATATTAACAAAAACAGAAATAAAAGAGAGTACATTAGTGAAGATATTTAAAGATGGTACTAATACATGGGATAGGGCGTTACAATTAATTATATTGATTATAACTTTTATGGTTATATATCTTACATTAGGATTGATATACAATGGTATTATGCTTATAATGTGCTTGATTATGCTTTATAAAACAGATGTTAATATAAAAGAGCTTGGAGGAATAAATGGAGATGTAGCAGGCTATGGACTTATAGTTGGAGAGTGTGTTGGAATTTTAATGTTAGCAGTATTTTAAGGAGAAAAGATATGATATTAGTTTTTGGTGGTGCTTATAACGGTAAATTAGCCTATGTAAAAGAAAAATATAATTTATGTGATAAAGATATATTTTATTGTAATTCAGGCAATATAAACTTAGAAAAAAAAGTTATATGTGGTTTTCATATATTTGTTAGAAATATGATTTTGGAAAATAAGAGTCCTGTAGAATATATAAAAAATAATATGGATAAATTAAAAGATAAAATAATTATAACTGATGATATTGGACTAGGAATAGTACCAATTGAAAAAATAGATAGAATTTGGAGAGATGAGCATGGAAAATCAATTCAATATATATCTTCTAAGAGCAACAAGGTTATAAGAATTTTTTTAGGTATAGAGAAGGTTTTAAAAGATGAATAAAATAAATTTATATTTAATAAGACATGGGAAAACAGAAGGTAATGAGAAATGTTTATATTGTGGATATACTGATTTGCCACTTTCGGATAAGGGAAAGACTGAATTAGAATCTTTAAAAGGAATATATACAGTTTGTGATAATTATTATACTACAGGACTTAAGAGAACAAATGAGACATTAAACATATTGTTTGATTGTGATAATTATTCAATTGAAGAGGGCTTTAAAGAGTATAATTTTGGTGATTTTGAGATGAAAGGATATGAAGAATTAAAAAATAAAAAAGAATACATAGATTGGATAGAAGATACCAGTGGGAAATATGTTATTCCTAATGGAGAATGCAAAAATTCCTACAG
The DNA here is from genome assembly GCF_019753795.1 of Clostridium sardiniense. Taxonomy (NCBI): domain Bacteria; kingdom Bacillati; phylum Bacillota; class Clostridia; order Eubacteriales; family Clostridiaceae; genus Clostridium; species Clostridium sardiniense. The sequence goes on from NZ_JAIKTU010000006.1 coordinate 168,728, forward strand.
AGAAAGAATAAAAGATACATTTTATAAATTTATAAATGAATTATTTAGTAAAAATCAAAAAAATGTTGCGTTAATCTGTCATGGAGGAACTATTGGAACAATTCTAGAACAATTTTATAGTAGTGAGAAAAATTTATTTGATTGGCAACCAAGTTGCGGAAAAGGTTATCTATTAGAAATAATATTAGAAAATAATAATATTAAAATAGTTAATATGGAAAAAATATAAATAAGGTGTTATACATGATATAATAAATAAGAAAATCTAAGGAGAAAAATAGGAGGACATATGAAAAAGTTTAAAGGAATAAAGTTACTTACTATTATAGCTTCAATATTTTTATTTGCAGCTATATTTGTAGGTTGCACAGGAACTGAAAAAACAATGAAAGATAGAGAGGGAAATCAATTTAATGTACCAAAGAAGATGGATAGAATAATTTCCACAGCTCCATCAAATACAGAAGTTCTAGTATCTTTAGGTCTTGGTGATAAAATAATTGCTACAGATACATATTCAAAAGATGTTTCTGGAACTAATAAAGATATTACTAGAATAGATTTTATGAACCCAGATGCAGAGACAATAATATCACTTAAACCAGATATTATCATAGCATCAGGACAGAATAAAGTAGATGGTAAAGATCCATTTGAAGCAATTAAAGCAGCTGGAATACCAGTTGTATACATTCCAAGTAGTAATAGCATTCAAGGTATATATGATGATATAGATTTTTTAGCTAAATTAACTGGTACGGAAAATAAAGGAAACGAAATAGTTTCTGATATGAAAAATGAAGTAGAGAAGATAAGGAAAATTGGAGATACAATAAAAGATAAGAAGTCAGTTTATTTTGAAATAGGACCAGAGCCATCATTATATAGTTTTGGTAAAGGAACATTTTTAAATGAAATGATAGATATAATTGGAGCAAAGAATATATTTAGTAATGAAAATGGATGGATATCACCAAGTGCTGAATCAGTTATTGAAAAAAATCCTGATGTTATCTTAACAAATGTAAATTATATAAAAGACCCTGTTAAAAAAATTGAAGATAGAAAAGGATGGGATACTATTAATGCTGTTAAAAATGGAGATGTGTACCAGATAGATACAAATTCATCATCAAGACCATCACAATACATTATAAAAGCTTTAAAACAAATGGCAAAGGATATATATCCAAATGAATATAAAGATCAATAGAAAAAGGAATTTAGCTTTTTTAACTATACCTATAGTTTTTTTAGTTATATGTATTGGAACTTCCATTGGAAGTTCCAATATTAACTTATTTGATATTTTTTCAATAATAGGTAATAAATTAGTTAATATTCCGTTAAAAGAAAATGTAACAGGGCAAGAGATAGCTATTATATGGGAACTTAGATTTCCAAGAGTTTTACTGGCATTTTTAGTTGGTGGCGCATTAGCTGTGAGTGGAGCGGTTGTTCAGTCAGTGCTTAAGAATCCGCTGGCATCACCCTATACATTAGGAATTTCATCAGGGGCTGGTCTTGGTGCAGCACTTGTAATGATTTTTGGAGTAAATATACCGTTAATTCAAGAATTTTCTTTACCAATAGTTGGCTTTATATTTGGTTTGTTTACAGTTATAATAGTAATAGCTTTTGCAAAGAGAGTAGATAAACTTTTATCTAATAACACTATAATACTTGCTGGAATGGTATTTTCATTATTTTTAAATGCAATACTTACAACTATAGGATCAATGCATGGAGATAGTTTAAAAGCTATTTCACTTTGGCAGATGGGATCTTTCTCTATGAAGGGATGGAGCTACGTTAAAGTATTTATACCATTTTTACTTATAGGAATTGTAGGAATCATCTTATATACAAGAGAAATGGATATACTTACATTTGGAGAAGATAGTGCTAAAACAGTTGGAGTAGACACAAATAAAGTTAAAACAAGACTTTTCTTATTTACAGCTATATTAACAGGTAGTGCTGTAGCTTTAAGCGGAATAATAGGTTTTGTAGATTTAATAGCACCACATGTAGTAAGAAAAATATTTGGAGCTAAACATAGTTTAGTAATACCAATGTCTTTTGTGTTTGGTGGGATTCTAATGGTTATTACAGATTTAATATCTAGAACAATAATTTCACCATCAGAACTTCCAGTAGGTGCAATAACTGCATTGATAGGAGCACCTTTCTTTGCTTATATATACTTTAAAAAGAAGTAGGTGAAAGAATGATAAAACTAGATAATGTATATACTGGATATGATAAAATAGATATTATTAAAAATGCTAATTTGGAAGTTAATAAGAATGAATTATTTTGTATAATAGGACCTAATGGTTGTGGAAAAAGTACGCTTTTAAAAGCAATAGCTAATATAAATGATTATACAGGAAGTATTAAAATTTTAGATAAAGAAATAAAGAGTATAAAGAGAAAAGAATTAGCTAAAGAAATAGCACTAATGTCTCAGATAACAGAAGTATATTTTTCATATACAGTATATGAAACTATTTCCTTAGGAAGATATGCTCATATAAAAGGGGCTTTTACTACTTTAGGAAAAGATGATAAAATTATTATTGATAGTGTAATTGAGGATTTGTCTCTTAAAGATATAGAAAATAAATATATAAGCGAACTTTCAGGAGGACAACTTCAAAGAGTATTTTTAGCTAGAGCAATAGTTCAAAATCCTAAAGTTATATTATTAGATGAACCTACTAATCATTTAGATTTTAAGCATCAAATAGAACTTCTAGAGAACTTAAAAAAATGGTGTAGAAAAGGAGAGAGAACTGTTATAGGAGTATTACATGATCTTAACCTTGTTCAAATATATGCAGATAGAGTAGCACTTATAAATAATGGGGAGATAGTAAATATAGGTAGCAGTGAAGAAATATTAAAATCAAAAGAAGTAGAAGATATATATGGAATAAATATAAGAGAGTTTATGATTAGGGTATTGAAAAAATGGAGTTAAGGAGAAGTTTATAATGAAAAAATTTATTTTATCATATAGCTGTGGTAAAGATAGTACTTTGGCACTATATAGATTAATAAAAAGGGGTTTAAAACCTGTTGGATTGATAGTAACAGTAAATAAAGATGAGAATGAGTCATGGTTTCATAGAATACCAGAATCAATATTAGATGAAGTTTCAAGCTCATTAGATATTCCTTTAATAAAAGTAGTATGCTCAGGAGAGCAGTATGAGGATTACTTTGAAGAAGCTCTAAAAAAAGGAAAAGAACTTGGAGCAGAAATGTGCGCATTTGGAGATATAGATATAGAATCCCATAGAGGCTGGTGTACAGATAGATGTAATAATGTTTCAATAGATGCAGAGTTTCCTTTATGGCAAGAAGATAGAGAAGAATTAACACATGAATTTATAGAAGCTGGATTTAAAGGTATAATTAAGTGTTGTAATGATACTCAATTAAATGATACATATCTGGGGAAAGTTTTAACAAAAGAAGTTGTATCAGATATAAAAGAAACAGGGGCAGATCCATGTGGAGAAAATGGAGAATATCATACTTTTGTTTGTGGTGGGCCTATATTTGAAAAAGATATAAAGTTTAAATTAGGTGAAAAACTTAAGATTAATAATTATAATCATATAGTAATTGAGAAATAATGTTTATGAGGTGACAGGTTATGAAAAAAAATGTAATGATTTTAGGTACTGCATCCTCAGTTGGTAAAAGTACTATTGCAACAGCACTATGCAGGTTTTTAAAGAAGAGAGGGTATGATGTAGCACCATTTAAAGCACTTAATATTACTTCTAAAACAAATTCAATAGGAAATGGGGAAGAAATTGGACGTGCTCAAATAGTACAAGCAGAAGCTTGCGAAATAAAACCAGAATATACAATGAATCCTATCTTAATTAAAGAGATTGCTAATAAAAAAACAAAAATAATAGTTAATGGTAAATCCTATTGTCACAAAGATAATTGTTCTTATGAAGAATTAAGTAAAGATTTAAAGGAGTTTATAAAAGAAGACTTTGAAAAATTGGTTGAGAAACATAGTAATATAATTGTAGAGGGAGAAGGAAGTTGTATAGAATTAGGATGTAAAAATGAAGATTTAGCTAATTTTTATACTGCAAAACTTACAAATTCAGATGTTATACTAGTTGGAAATAGCGAAGATGGTGGTGTATTTTCTTCAATTTATGGAACTATTATGCTACTTAATGAGGAAGATAGGAAATTAGTAAAAGGGATTATAATAAATAAGTTCAAAGGTAATAAAGATGAATTAGAAAATGGAATAAAAGAATTAGAAGAGAAATTAAAAGTTCCAGTATTAGGTGTAATACCTTATGAAGAATTGAACATAGAAGATGAGGTAATTATAACTAAAAGGCTTAGAAATAATAAAAGAAGTGGTCTTAATATAGGAATAATAAAATTATCACATATATCTAATCTTACAGATTTTTATCCATTAGAGCTTGAGAAAAATGTTAATATAAGATACGTAAAAACACCGAAGGAATTAGAAGGGGCTAATTTGATAATTTTACCAGGCAGCAAGAGTATAATTTATGATTTAAATGAAATCAAATCAAATGGGTTATATGATAAAATTATAGAGCTATATAAAGAGGGAGCTACAGTTATGGGAATTTGTGCTGGTTTCCAAATGCTTGGTAGAAATATAATAAATAATTTAGATTCAAATAATAGTAGAAAATGTATAACTGGATTCGAAATGTTACCATTAGATACTAAAATATCTTTTGAAAGAAGGACAGTTATTTCTAAAGGAATTACATGCTCTATGGAAAATGAATTAAAGGATCTTTCTAATATAAGAGTATATGGGTATGAAATACAAAATGGATATACTGAGATATTAGATAAAGATGGAGAGGTCCTTATAATAGATAAGAATAATAACATAACAGGTCTTTGCAACGAAAGAGGAGATGTTTTTGGCACCTATGTGCATGGTATATTTGAGATAGAAGAATTTAGGAAGAAGCTTATAAATCATCTAAAAGAAAAGTATAATGTTGTTATTGAAAACAGTAAAGAAGAAAAAGAAAATTATAAGAAATATAAACTAAAGCAATATGATAAATTATGCAAAATACTAGAAGATAATATAGATACAGAAAAAATTCTTAATTTATTTGAAACTAAAGAGGAGGAATCTGAGGAGAGACCCTTAGAGTAATAATATGAATCATATACTAAATGTTCTAGCAATAGCAGTTTGTTTTTATGTCTTTGATTTATTATGGAGACATAGCAATTTATATAAGAAATTAACTTTAAATAAAGTTTTAAATAATAAATCTACGAAAATTATATTGTCCATAATTTCAATACTTTTAATAGGTGTATGTATAATTGTAGAAAAAATATTTAGTGGATATTTATTTGGAGAAGATAATATTAAGATATTAATTAAAGGAATAAGTTTATTAATATTATATATTACAACATCATTTATCTTTATGGATAAGTATATAGAAACAAGCAATACAAAATAATGTATTGCTTGTTTTTGTTTCAAAAAATTAGAATGTTCTATATATTCATACCTTAAATAAAATACTCGTAAATGATAAAAAATAAAATACAAAAAACACATATCAAAGTTAATAAATATATAATTATTTGTAACTAATCAATACAAAATACATATTATGTACTATAAAGCAGATAACAGTTAAGAGTGTGATAAACAAAAGAAAATATATCCTCAAAAAACAAAAGCCAACTTTAATAAAAAGAGGGAAATGATGATAGAGTTTATAAAAGCAAAATAGTAATATGTATAATTAAAAAGTAGTGCAATAATAATAAATTCTATCATCTTTTTATAATTATTATAGGCTATATATACATAATTAAACCCTAAGAGAAATTTTCGCTTAGGGTTTAATTTACTTATAATCTTTTGATGTAAAATAATCGATCAATGATAAAATGAATGATATAAAACATATTATAGCTACAATAATATAAACTTCTTTCATTCCATAAACAAAAATTTCAGGTCTTCCTGGTATTGATCCAAGAACTTTAAAACCTGCAGCTTCACTCATTTTAAAATATAAGTATGACGTTGAAGCAGAAACTCCAAAAGCCAACCCTAAATTTCTAATTAAGGCATTAGTACCACCAGCTATACCAAGCTTTTCTTTTGGAACTGATGACATAATTAAATTTGTATTTGGAGATTGGAATAGACCATTACCAAATCCTAATAATACAAGCATAGATATTAGAGATAGCTTAGAAGTATGTTCTCCAGCAGTTGAAAGTAAATACATACTTAAAGTAGTAATAAATAATCCAGCAAGTGTTAATTTTTTACTACCAATTTTATCTGATAGACTTCCGCTTAAAGGTGCAACTACAAATAAAATTAATGGATAAAATAACATTACAAATGAAATTTCTTCAGCCGTATATCCTAACACATCATTAAGATAAAAGGGTTGTATTATATTAATTGTATTGATAGCTACAAATGATACAAAAGCACAAAATAGATTTAAAGAAAATGTTCTTTTTTTAAATAATGCTAAATATAGCATTGGTGATTTTGCCTTTTTTTCAACTAATAAGAAGAAAATGAATAATATAATTCCAACAATAAATCCGCCTAATATATATATACTAGTATAACCTAAATGCTGTCCAAGCATAATACAAGTGAAGATAAACAGTGTTGATGATGAGAATAATAAAGCTCCTTTACCATCAAATCCTTCTCCGCTTGATTTATTTTCTTTAGGTAGATATTTTCTTGCAAAGAAATAAGCTACTAACCCTATTGGTATATTAATTAAGAAAATAAAATGCCAGCTTAGATAAGTAACAATAAATCCTCCTAATGCAGGTCCTAAAAGTGAACCTAATGCAACAAAAGATCCTGATATACCAAGAGCTTTTCCTCTTTCACTTGGTGGGAATATATCTGTTATAATTCCTTGATTAGTAGACATAATCATTGCAGCACCAATTGCTTGAACTACTCTTGCTAAAACTAATAAAACAATATTAGGAGATAGTGCGCATAGCAAAGATCCAAGTACAAAGCCCAAAATTCCTTTATTAAATATAAGACTTTTACTTTTTATATCTCCAAGACGGCCAAATATTAATATAGCAGCAGATATTACTATTAAATAAGCGCTAACTATCCATTCAGCGCCAGACATTTGAACATTTAGTTTTTGGCTTATGGTGGGAAGTGCTACATTTACAATACTACTATCTAAACAAGCCATAAAGGGCTGGGTAACAAGAACCCCAAGGGCTAGCCATTTAGTTTTGTTAATTGATTTGTTGTTCATAAAGTTTCCTCCAAAAAATTAATACTTCAATATTATAAATTAATTTTTTTAATAGAAAATGAACAAAATATTTATCACTATATTATTAAAAAAATGTACATAAATATTGTCTAGTTATTATTTAAATAAATATAAGAGGAAATAGTACTTAAGTAAATATTATGATAAATATACACTTAAACAAGATACTCGTAAATGATAATAATATAATATAAAAACTTACAAAAATATTTAAAACATAAAAATTTTTAAGCCAAAAACCTGTTAGTGAAATTATAAAACAAGGACAAAGTGAAAAATTCATTGGGTTAGATAAAGAAAAAAGGATTTGAATGAGGATATTGTGATTATAAATGTGAGCTTAAGGTATGTATTTTAAAGACATAGAAAACTTTGTATAGTAAAAAAAGGTAGCAGATTTATCTAGCTACCTTTTTTGATATTCAATATATAAAATTTTATTATCTATTTAATTTTAATTATCCAATCATCATGTTTTGGTTCTATATCACCAAATTGAATACCTACAAGAGTATCATATAATTTTTGAGTAACAGGTCCTACTTCAGTTTCACTGTAGAATACATGAAGATTATCGTTATAGAATATTCCACCTATAGGAGTTATTACAGCTGCTGTTCCGCATGCACCTGCCTCTGAAAACGCATCTAAGTTATCTACAAATACATCTCCTTCTATAACATCCATATCAAAATAATCTCTAGCTATTTCAAGAAGTGAGTATTTTGTTACGCTTGGTAATATTGATGGTGAAAGAGGTGTTATAAATTTATTATCTTTAGTAATACCAAAGAAGTTTGCAGAACCAACCTCTTCGATTTTTGTATGAGTTGCAGGATCTAAGAATATTGCATCAGCAAATCCTAACTTCTTAGCTTTCTTTTGAGCTAAAAGACTTCCTGCATAATTACCACCGACTTTTTGAGCACCAGTTCCATTAGGAGCAGCTCTATCATAATCAGATACCATGAAATTAACAGGTTTCATACCCCCTTTAAAGTATGGGCCTACTGGTATACAGAATACAGAGAAGATAAACTTATTAGCAGGTTTAAGTCCAATATTATCTCCAACACCAATCATAAATGGTCTTAAATATAAAGTAGCGCCAGTTCCATATGGTGGAACATAATCTTCATTAGCTTTAATAACTTGAATACATGCATCAATAAATTTCTCTTCTGGTATCTCAGGCATAAGAAGTCTATCACAACTATCATTCATTCTTTTAGCATTTTTATTAGGTCTGAATAATTGAATTTCACCTGATTTTGTTCTATATGCTTTTAAGCCTTCAAAGCATTGTTGTCCATAATGTAATGCAGGTGCACCTTCTTCGATAATAAGTGTATTATCTTCAACTAATTTACCATTATCCCATTTTCCATTTTCCCAAACTGATATATAACGGAAATCAGTTTTCATGTAATCAAATCCTAAGTTTCCCCAATCGATATGTACTTTACTCATAATTGTCATTACTTTAAGTAGACTTAAAGTAATTTCCTCCCTTCGATTATTGCTTATTATTATTTACTAATACTATAAAATTTATAAAGATAATTAGTATAATAATTATTATAGTACAAAGGGAATGGTAAATAAAGAACTAAATTCAATTATATGTATCAAAATACAGTTTAGATTAGCTATTTATTATTAATCTAACAATTTGATTACTATTTATTAATAGGGTGTATATAAAATTTAAGTACAATAAATATAAATTTATTATTTTATTAAAAGAGGAACATAAAAAATGAATACAGAGAAAAAAATAAGTATAGAGAAAATTAAAAATACACTAAAAGTAGCCGTACCTCCTGCATTGGTATCTACTATTATATTATTTATAAATATATTGTTTTTTGGAACAAACAATATAATAATTGCACCTTATATGACATTAACCTTTATAAGGATGAGAAATTACTTAACTATTGAAAAGAATATTATAAAACCATTATTTATTCATTTAATTATTGGAATTCTATCATCAATAGCAAGTGAAAGTTTATATAGCACATTTATAATCAATTTGTTAGGTGTTGGGATATTGGCTTATTTTTTAACAGATGAATATAATCCAAGTAGCTATTTCCCATATTTAATGGCATTTGTTTTTCTACAACTTTTCCCAACAAGTATTGAAGAAATACCAAAGAGATTAGTAGCAATATTAATATCATATATAGTTGTTTTTATAGCTTTAATAATATTTTCACCTAAAGGGGTATGCTCTAAAATATCTACTTTAATTGAAGACGGAATTAATAATATTAGTTTTCAATTAAAGGCGATATTAGATGGAAATGAAGAAGAATTAGAAAATAAAAGGTTTGATTTATTTGAGATATGCAAAGAATTAAATAGATTTGTTTATTCAAGTGGAAAGAAAAGATACTATCCCTTTGTTATTGTTTTTCAGCATATGAATAATATAATTGATGAAATTGAATCAAATAAAAATTCAGTAAATTTTAATGAAAACTATTTGAAAAATCTTAGAGAATTATTTTTAGTCTATAATACTTTTAATAGGAATAAATATATAAATAATATAGCTGAGTTTATTTCAAAGAATTCTTTTAAAGATGAGAATACTAATTTCTATATTGTATATGTTTTAAATTACTTTATATCTGCTATAAAAGGAACTATGAAACCTAATAAGTTTAATCTAAAAAAATATTTAAACTTTAAAGATTCTAAAGAATATTTTCAGAAATATAGTAAGTATACACTTTCATTAAATGGATTTAAGATTAGATTTGCAATAAGAATTTCAATATTGCTATCCGTATCTTTTACAGGTATTAGATTATTCAATATTCCAAAAGGATATTGGATTCCTATGACAATATTCTTATTAACTTTACCTTTTTATGAGGATAGTAAAACAAGGGTTAAATTAAGATTTAGAGGAACTATAATTGGATTAATAATATCATTTATACTTTTCTCTATTTTTAAGAGTAATATTTCACATGTAATAATACTTATAATATGCACATTTTTCATGTATGCATTTAGTGATTATGGAACTATGACAATATATATAACTTGTTATGCTCTCGCAATGACTACTATACATATGGGAGATGATGAGGCAATAATTTTAAGATTAATATATACTTGTATATCAGCATTAAGTGTTTTATTTGCGAATAATTTTATATTGCCTACTAAAAATCATATTGAACTTATAACTATGATTGATAAGTTAGTAGAATTGGATGAAGTAATAGTAGATAAAATCAGAAGTATATTAGATTCAAGCTTTAATAAGTGTGAAATCAGAGATATTATTTATTCTTCATATCTAATAAGTGGGAAATTACAAATGCATTATTCAAAGGTGGATAATATTAATTTTAAAAATTTACTAGCTAGAAATAATCAACTTACAACATTATTAACTCATTGTTGTATTATATTATGTAATGAGAAGAATTCAGAACTTGATAAAAGGTATATTTATGAATGTCTAAATAATATTGATCATATATTAGAAAATATGAAAATTAACTCTCCTAAAAAAACAATATTAAGAGATATATCTTGCGTTAATGTAAATAACTTAAATCATAAAAATAATTATGAAAATACATTATTATTAAAATGTCTAAAAAAAACAAGTGAAGTTAAAGAAGATTTAGATAATCTAAAAAATGATATATAAAAAGATATAGATTTTAATCTATATTTTTTTATATTATGTTTCTTAATAATATTTTGTAATTGAAATATTAATTATTTATATCTCACACAAATAGACTGACATTCTTTGACTTTTGGCGTATAAAACTTAAATTAATAAATAATGAATTTTTAAAAGATAGTTTTAACTAATTTTGCTATTTTAAATATATAAATTTATTTGTGATATACTTTAGTCAGGTTATAAATAATAAAGAAAGAGGTTGATAATATGAACGATATAGTAAAATCATATTGGGGAATGAATTTAAAACCTTTAGTTATAGGAAAAGGAAGCGATACTTTAGCGGTGATATTACCAGGTATAGGCTATACTTTAGATAGAGTTACTTTAGAATATTCATCACAATTATCATTAGAATTAGGATTCGATGTATTAAAAATAGAATATGGATTCCAAATAGGTAGAAGGGAGTTTCATCCAGATGAAGAATTTAATATTATTGCAGAAGAATCCTTTAAATTACTTAAGAGTACTTTAGCTAATAAATACAAAAACATTGTTTTTATTGGAAAGAGTATTGGAACTTGCGTACAGAATGTTTTAAATAAAAATGTTAAGGGATATAATGTAACGAATATTTATTTAAGCCCTATAAATAAAACAGTACAAATGGAAATAGAAGAAAATTCATTAGTAATTACAGGCAGTAGTGATCCACTGTTATCAAAAGAAAATTTAGAAATTCTTGAAGAGGTTAATGGCACAAAATTAATAAGTATTGATGGTGCAAATCATGCTTTAAATATTGAAGGTAATGCAATAAGAAGTTTAGAAATACAACTTAATATAATTAAGTGTATGAAAGAATATTTAAGTAAATAATAAAAAAGACTTATAGTTAGATACTTAACTATAAGTCTTTTTTCATGAAACACTGTATATTAGAAATTTTTATATACATTGAAATAAATTATAAAATAAAGTATTGTTTATATAATAATACTATAAAGAAAGGAGATGATATAATGACTTTAGATAAATCATATTTTAAATCTGATGCTATAACATTAGCTAAAAGTCTATTAGGTAAGATATTAATTAGAGAAATTGATGGTAAAGTAATAAAAAGCAAAATTGTAGAGACAGAAGCATATATAGGAAATTGCGATAAAGCATGTCATGCATACAATGGAAAGAGAACTAATAGAACAGAAATTCTTTATAGAGAAGGCGGAGTAGCATATGTATATCTTATATATGGAATGTATAATTGTCTCAATGTAGTTACAGGAATGGAAGAAGAGGCGGAAGCTGTATTAATAAGAGCTGTAGAACCACTTAATGAATTTGAGTATATTTCAAATAAAAGATTTAATCAAAGTTATGGTGATCTAAGTAATTTAAAAAAGATTTCACTTACTAATGGGCCAGGAAAATTGTGTAAGGCTTTGGAGATTGATAGGGACTTAAATGGATGCGAGCTTTATAAAAGAGGTGCATTATATTTGAGCGAAGGAAATGATGAGGAGTTTAATATAGTTTCTACTAAACGTATAGGAATAGATTATGCTGAAGAAGCAAAAGATTTTCTATGGAGATTTTATATAGATGGAAATAAATATATATCTAAAAAATAAAAAAATATATAATAAATACAAATGAAAAGGAGTATACAAATGAATTCAAATTATTTTATAGAAAAATTACATATGGAAAAGCATCCTGAAGGAGGATATTATAAGGAATCTTTTATATCAAAAGATATTTTAGATAACGGAGATGGTGAAAGAAAGCTATGGACTAGTATATATTTCCTGTTGCATACAGGAGAAGTATCTAATTTCCATAGATTAAAATCAGATGAAATGTGGTATTTTCATGCTGGAGAGGCACTTACAATATATATGATATCACCAGAAGGTGAATTTATTGAAAAGCAACTAGGATTAAATATATCAGAAGGTGAAACACCACAAGTATTAGTACCAAAAGGATATATATTCGGATCAGCAATGAATAATGATGGATTTTCTTTAGTTGGATGTATGGTATCGCCAGGTTTTGAGTTTAAAGACTTTGAATTATTTAAAAGAGAAGAATTAATATCAAAATATCCAAACTATGAATCTATAATAACAAAATTAACAATTGAATAAAAAAGACACATCAATATTGATGTGTCTTTTTTATTCTGATTTTTGCATATGTAAGTCCATTTGAGGATAAGGAATTGATATGTTATTATTATCAAATTCTATTTTTACTGTTTCTAACAGATCAAAGTAAATTATCCAATAATTCTCAGTATCACACCAAGCTCGTACAATAAAATTAATTGAACTAGCGGCATGTTCACTAACTGCTACAAATGGTTCTGGATCTTTTAGAATTAATGGATTGTTGTCGATTATTTTATTTAAAATAGTCTTTACTTTTAATATGTCATCATTATATCCAACACTAAAAGTTAAATCTACCCTTCGTAATGGTTTAGAAGAATAATTTATTAAGCTCCCATTTGCAAGAGCACCATTTGGTATTAGTATTTCCCTATTATCTGCAGTAACTAAGTGGGAATAGAATATACCGATTTTTTCTACTGTTCCTTGATATGATGAAGTTTCTATATAATTTCCAACTTGTACAGGTCTTAATAATAGTATTATTACACCTCCAGCAAAATTTGAAAGACTTCCTTGAAGAGCTAGTCCCACTGCTAAACCAGCAGAAGCTAATAATGCTGCAAATCCAGCAGTTGGTATTCCTACAAATCCCATAAATACAATTACTAATAAAACTTTAAGTGCAATATCAGCAAAAGCATGGAAAAAAGAAACTAAAGTTAAATCGATATTTTGTTTCTTTAGTAATGTATTTAAAGTTTTAAGCCCTTTATTCACAGCTTTCCAACCTATCCAAAGTCCAATTAAACCAAAGACAAGTTTTACTCCACTTGTAGATATCCAATGAAGTATATTATCAAAGATAACTGTTATATCCAAAAATACACCCCCTTTCGCGAAAAATATTATTTAATTATAACTTTTATAAAAATCAAAAGCAACAGATTAGTTTTAATTCATCAATTGGTAAAATTAATATCAAATCTATAAATATAGAATTACTTTCAAGTATTGTTAATTATAAAGTGAAATACTAAGTACTAAGTACTGGTTTTAATGAGAAAAGGTACTGTATTTAAACAATATAAATAATCTTTAATGGAGATGATAGATATTATTAAATATATAATAAATAATTCATACTCAAGTGTGAAATCAAAGTTGAAAACTCTATATATGTTGAATATAACAGATATAATATTTACTATCATACTACTAAAAACTGGGCTATTTAAAGAAGTAAATGGTATTATGTTTTTTATAGTTGACAGTCTAACTTTAAGTATATTAGTTAAGATCTGCTTAGTGGGAGTATTAATTTATTATTTAATTAAGAGAATGATGAAAGCTACATATAAACAATTAAAAATAAGTAATATTATTATAATAGTAGCCATATTTCTATTTTTAATAGTAAATATATCTCATATAATATATAGTATTTTATATTTGTTTATAGCAAATATGATATAAGTTATAAAAAATTATATACTCTATAATTCTAATTATTAATAGGTATCTCTTCTATGTTTTTAAACTTGATTAATTTATTAATGAAGTATATAATATCTAATTGTAAAATTTAATTGACAGTTCGTAAGCCGCCTGTCATTAAACAAAACTAAGGCATTTTCTAATAAATAAGTATTTAGAGGATGGCTTTATGTCGTCCTTTTTTATTTTTATTAGTTTCTATGCCCTGAAAAAGGAGAAATATAAATGGAAATGCAAAGATATAGCAAAATATTAGGAAAAAATCCAAGAGAAATGGTAATGCTTAAGGGGTTTCCTTGTAAATGGGGAAGATGTAGTTTCTGCGATTACATTGAAGATAACTCTACTTTTGAAGATGATATTATTAAATTTAATAAAGTTGTATTAAGCAATGTAACTGGTGAATTAGAGGTATTAGATGTAATAAATTCAGGAAGTATTTTCGAGCTACCAGAAGAGACATTAAAAGATATAAAAAATATTGTAATTAAAAAAAATATAAAAAAACTATTTGTAGAATGTCATTGGTTATATAAAGATAGATTAGATGAAATTAGAAATTATTTTAATATTCCAATAATATTTAGATGTGGTATAGAATCCTTTGATAACAATTTTAGAATGAAAGTGTTAAATAAAGGTGCTGGATTTAAATCATATGAGGAAGTAAATAAGTATTTTGATTCAATATGCTTACTTGTTGGAATAAAAGGACAAACTAAGGAAATGATAAAAAATGATATAAGTATATTAGAAAACCATTTTAAATATGGATGTGTGAATGTTTATATAGAGAATACAACTCAAATAAAAAGAGATGATGAATTAGTTGAATGGTTTATTAAAGAGTATAGTTATTTAGAAAAAAATAAAAATATAGAAGTTCTTATAAATAATATAGATCTTGGAGTTGGGAGTGAAATAGATGATTAAAAATAGTTCACTAGATATTTTCGTTAAAATAGCAGTAGTTGCTGCAATTTATGTAGTTTTAACTGTTGCAATAGCTCCAATAAGTTATGGACCAATACAAGTTAGAATATCTGAGATATTAGTACTTCTAGCTTTTTATGATAAGAGATATATAGTAAGTTTAACAATAGGATGTTTATTTTCTAATATATTAAGTCCATTAGGAATGGCAGATATAATAGTAGGTACCCTTGGAACATTTTTTTCTGTATATGCCATTAGTAAAACTAAGAACTTATTTATTGCAACTCTTTGGCCAACGATTTTTTGTATTCCAGTAGTAGGTACGCTACATTTACTAATTGGATTACCATTTTGGATATATTTATTTGGATTTATGATTGGAGAATTCATTTCGGTGACTATTGTTGGATATCCGATAGTAAACTTTATTAGTAAGAATTCTAAATTAATTAGTATTATACAATTAACTTAGTCTTACCATGCATTAGTCTGACTTTAACTGACTAATATCATAGTAATATATATTAAAATATTTTCTTAAAGCTTTTATATAGAAATTTATATGTAACTAATATAATATTATATTAAAAGGAAAAGAGGTGTATTTATGATTTCTCATGAAATTGATTTTAATATTTATGGAGATGATATGCAATTTGTAGAAATAGAATTGGATCCACAAGAGTCAGTAGTTGCGGAAGCTGGTGCTATGATGATGATGGATAACTCTATATCTATGGATACTATTTTTGGAGATGGAAGTAAACAACAAAATAATGGGTTATTTGGTAAATTAGGTGGTGCTGCAAAGAGAGTTGTAACAGGAGAAAGTCTATTTATGACTTTATTCACAAATAGAGGAGTAATGAAGGAAAAAGTATCCTTTGCATCACCTTATCCAGGTAAAATTATACCAATTAACTTATCAGATTATGATGGCAAAATAATTTGTCAAAAGGATGCATTTTTATGTGCTGCAAAAGGAGTTTCAATTGGTATAGACTTTAGAAAAAAACTTGGAGCTGGATTCTTCGGTGGAGAAGGATTTATAATGCAAAAATTAGAAGGCGATGGATTAGCTTTTATACATGCAGGCGGAACTATAATTAGAAAAAGATTATTACAAGGTCAAAGGTTAAAAGTTGATACAGGATGTTTGGTGGCTTTAACTCAAACTATAGATTATGATATAGAATTTGTTGGTGGAATAAAAAGCAGTTTATTTGGTGGAGAAGGATTATTTTTTGCTACGTTAACTGGTCCTGGAGAAGTATGGATACAAAGCTTACCATTTAGTAGATTAGCCTCTAAAGTTTTTGCAGCAGCACCAGAGCTTGGTGGTAAAGATGTCGGACAAGGAAGCGTATTAGGTGGGCTAGGAAATTTATTTCAAGATTAAAAATAGAAATTATAATAAGACACTTTTTAATATTAAAAAGTGTCTTATTTATTAAACTTAAATTTTTATTGTATATATTTACAGAAGATGAACAGAATTAGCATATATATGTTAATTTTGGAGGCGAATACTAAGTGAAAAATAAAAAAAAGATTATAGTAGTTTTTAGTATTATCATAGGCTTATTAATAGTTATAATTTTATATAAAAATCAGCAAAGTAATAAAGAATTATTAAATAAGCAGCAATATTCTATTGTAAAAAATGAGAGAAATAATTATACTGTCTTATTTGTAGATAATGATAGAAGTACTTATATGTATAATAATGAAGATAATAATATATATAGTGTAGATAAAGAAGGTAGTAAACCAAATAAATTGTATGATAATGTAACTCCATTATTAAATGAATTTGATGAGAATGGATGGATTATTAGCAATAATACAAAAGAAAATTATTTAAAGTGTATAAACCTTTTAACTAAGAAGGAAATTACAATTCCATGTAACTACTCAAAGTTTGTTGATGATAGCCTAATACAGATTTATCAAGATAATGTTGCATTAATAGAATCTGATGGAATAAAAAAATTTCTAAAGGTATATGATTTAAATAATGGAACTTTAATTAAGAGCAAAAATCTAGATAATAGAATAATTAGTAATTTAGATTTCTATGAAAATAAAGTAGTTTACAATGTAGTTAAAGATAAAGAAATATTAAATGTTTATTATGATATAGATAAAGATGAAGAAAAAATAATAGCTACTGGATATGATGATTTATTTTTATATAAAGATAATATACTTCTTTGTAAGAGTAATCAGTCTGAAGAAATTTATGATGTTTATAATGTTGTAAATAATAAAATTGACAGCATAGGAAAATTTGAAAGTGAGAAGTTTGATAATAAATATGTAAAATCAGGGAAATATATATATTCAACTATTAATAGATCAAAATATATGAATTTAGAAGATTTTAAATTAGCGTTTATTAAAGATGAAACAATAAATACCATTCTAAATAATAGCATTATCTCTACGAATAATACTACAAAAGAAATAAGTTTAAAAACTTTATAGGAAAATTTATCATGTTAATCTTTAAATTTATATTATTTCTTGGTAAGATAAACATATGTATTTTATAAATGTACAAAGGAGTAATAAGTATGATAAATAGAGAGAGAGTTTTGGATAGATTTATTGAATATATTCAAATTTCAAGCGAAAGTAAGAATGAAAAAGTTTTTAGTGAAAAACTTACAGAAGATTTAGAAAAAATTGGACTAGAAGTTTCTAGAGATAATGCAGGAGATATTATTGGAGGAACAACTGGTAATATAATAGCTAAATTAAAAGGAGATGAATCAAGAGAGCCTTTATTATTTAGTTGTCATATGGATACAGTTACACCTGGTATTAATATAAAACCTATAATAAAAGATAATATTATATATTCAGATGGAACAACAATTTTAGGTGGAGATGATAAGGCTGGAATTGCAGCTTTAATAGAAGCTTTAATTAATGTTAAAGAAGAGCAAGTTAATCATCCTACTATAGAAGTTATATTTACAATAGCAGAAGAAATCGGATTATGTGGTTCTAAGAATCTTGATTATTCAAAAATAGAATCAAAAAGAGGATTCGTTTTAGATACTAGCGGCGAGGTTGGAACAATTGTAAATAAAGGACCTGCTCAAGACAAGATTGATATTATAATAAAAGGAAAGCCGGCACATGCAGGGGTTGCACCTGAAAATGGAATCAGCGCTATTAATGTAGCAAGTAAAGCTATTGTAGCGATGAATCTTTTAAGAATAGATGAAGATACAACAGCTAACATAGGAACAATTAAAGGAGGGACAGCTACTAATATAGTTTGTCCAGAAGTAGTTATAGAAGCTGAAGCTAGAAGTACAAAGATAGATAAATTAGATAAGCAAACAAAACATATGGTAGATACATTTAATAAAATTTGTGATGAAGAGAATGCGGAATGCCAAATAAAAGTAACTAGAGTATATGGCCAATTTGTTGTAGATGAAACTGATGATATAATAAAATTAGCTTCAAAATCATTTGAGAACTTAGGATATAATGTTGAAATTAAATCTTCAGGTGGTGGAAGTGATACGAATATATTAAACTGTAATGGAATTAAAGCAGTTAATCTTGCTATAGGTGAAAGAAGTCCTCATACATTAGATGAGCATTATCATATAGATGATTTAGTAAAGGTAAGTAAATCTATTTGTGAGATAATACAAAATGCATAGAAATTAATAAATAAAAGAACTGAAGTATGCATACTTCAGTTCTTTTATTTATTTATTAATTTATTTTAGTTTTTAAAAAATCATCTTTATAGTGAATACCATAGGAGATAAAGGTAATAATTAATAATAAGTTTGAAAGGAGAATTATATGAAAATTAATAATTGTATTTTGTGTAAAGGAAAAGGTGTTATTGAATGTGAATGTATAGAATTCTTCAATAAGCTAGACAATTGCCCAGTTTGTAATGGAGAGGGCGAGCACTATTGTCCTATTTGCAGTAGCAGTAATTTATCAGATTGAAATTTATATAAAATAAAAAACTGTGTATTAAACACAGTTTTTTTCTATATTTCCATCCCATGATAACATTCCTCCACGAATATTAACACCGCTTTTTATATCTAAATCATCTAATAAAGATACTGCATGAGCACTTCTATTTCCACTTTTACAGATAAAATAAATTGGTTTATCAGTTGGTAAATTATCACTATAATCTTCTATATCAGATAATGGTATATTTTTTGCAGATGGTATATGTCCTAGCTCAAACTCCTCTTTTTCTCTTACATCAATTAATAATGTAGAAGGGTCATTTGATAATAATGCTTTTAATTTATTTGTTGATATTTGTTTCATAATTTAAGATCTCCTTATTAAGTCTAATAATTTTTAATTATACCATATTATTAAAAATTATTAGACTTAAATTTTATTATATATAAATAAATTAGTGAAAATAACTCTTGAATAGTTGCATTATTATGTAAAGTTATTATAAAATCATACTTAGGAAAAAAATTAAGGAGTTATAATTTATAATGCAATATATATGTAATAAAGATGAAGATTTAAATAAAGATATAAAAGTACTAATAGAAGAGTATATTAAAAAGTATTTAAGTAAAGATGACACTTATTTATTTATGAATGCACTTGATATATTAATTAAATTAAATGATATTGATATGAATAAAGGTAAGATTGAGTCATGGGCATGCGGAATAGTACATGCTGTATGTAGTCTTAATGATTTAAATATTAAAGTTGGAGATATTTATACGTTTTTTAATGTTAGTAATAGCACTGGATTAAAGAGATCGAAAGTAATAAGAGAATTACTAACAAAACATAATTATAATGAAAATAAATCTAGTAATAAAGAAATAAAGAATAACTTAAACGATATAAACTATATAAATGCGCAAAAGAAGATAAAGGAAGCTTATGAACAAAAAAATTTTAGTAAAAAAGTTATTTTAGCTAAAGAGGCACTAAGTATTTGTGAAAATTGCTCAGATGCATATATCATTCTTTCAAATGATAAAAGTTTAAACAATCAAGAAAAGGAGCAATTATTGAGAAAGGCCGTAGAGGCATCAATAAATATATTAGGAGTTTCTGCTGATATTAAAGATTTATATGATGTAACTGATTCCTCAAAAGAGATTAGACCATATTTAGGTGCTCAATATAGATTAGCAAATCATTTATGGGTTAGCGGAAGTAAAAAAGAGGCAGTAGATATATGTATGCATTTATTGGAGTGTGACCCTAAAGATAGGCTCATAATTAGAAGTATCTTATTAAGCTGGACCTTATTAATAAATGATGATGATAAGACAAATACTATATTAAACAAGTATAATAATGATTATTTAACTGCAACAGTGTATAGTAAAGCGTTATATTTAATAAAATGTGGTGAGCTAGAAAAAGGAAAACGCGAATTAAGAAAAGCAATAAGATATAATAGATTTGTGATACCTTATATATTAAAAATGAAGAGAATACCTAAAGTATTGCCTATAATAACTAGATTTGGTTCAGAGGAGGAGGCTATACATTATATGCTATATGGTTACGATGCTTGGAATAATGTTCCGAAAGCTATAAGTATAGTGAAAGAAACATATAAAGAAATACAAAGGGATTGGGCTTAAGTCCAATCCTCTTTTATTTTTACGAATTATTTTATAATATTATTCATATTAAATTTCCATAGAAGGATAAAATATATAAGATTATTCGTTTATATATATTAATTATTTTAAATACTCAGAGTTCTTTCTTTTAGCTATACTAGGTAGTATTAAGCCTAATCCCAATAATACAAAAATAGTTGCTATATTCATAGATACTTGGAATATCCATGATGTAGAAAATGCTTCAGCATTTGTTGGGAAGATACCCATTATACATGCAAATGCAGTAAAAATAAAGCACCATACACCAAAGCCTAATGCTAACTTATTGTTTTTAACAAATTTATAGTCTGAATGAAAAGTTCCTTTTACAGCTTTTCTAAGCATTATATAAGCTAAGAATACCCATAAATATCTCATAGGCATAACAACAGCATTTAATTTTAATAACCAAGTAAATAGAGAATTAACATCACCAATCCCTAGTGCTGGAACTATTATTAAAATTGAAACTAATATTGTTGTCATTATATAACCGTTTGTTGGAACACCTCGTTTATTAACTTTAGCCAATGATCTTGGTACATATCTATCATCTGTATCAGCTAATAACACTTTTAAAGGAGCATCTATTGAGAAGACTAAAGCAGAAACTTGTCCAGCAAAATTTGCTAAAGCATATAGTATTAAGAAGAAATTACCAACACCATAGTAGTCGCCAAGCATTTGAAATGCATAATATGCTCCGTTCATCATTAAATCATCGGGGATATTTGTAGCATCAAACATTATTCCCATTGCAAAAGATCCTAATATTGCACAAATAGCTACCATTACTGCAAGAGCTATCATACCTCTAGGAAATCCTTTCTTAGGATCTTTCATATTATTTACATATGGAGATATTTTTTCAGCACCTCCAACTGCAAAGACAAGCATAGCTAATGTAGTAAAGTATGTAAAATCAAATTTAGGTATGAAGGTTTGAAAATTTATATTAGGAGTTGCAATATGTACTCCTCTTATAGATGGTGCTGCTATAACTAATAAAATATATAATAAGGACATAATGAAGGTTGCTATACCAGCTACTGTACCTATTTTACCTAATGAATTAATTCCTCTTGATGCAATCCATACAAAAAATAAAAAAACTACCAAACATATAGACTGTAACACTATAGGGTTCATATTATTTAATGTTGTACCATCTTGAAATACAGCCCATCCTAAAGAAATAGCAACAGCTTGTGGCTTTTGAGCAAGATATGGTATATGAACTACCCAATATGTCCAACCTGCCAAATAAGCTATTTTAGGACTTGTTGTTTCTCCAATCCAAGAGCTTACTCCACCTTTACTATCTTTAAATGTTGAACCTAACTCACCAACCATAAGTGCATATGGTATAAAGTAAAGAGCTAAGATTAAGATCCAAGAAGTAATTACGGTAAGACCTTGATTTGCAAAATTGTTAACTATATTACCGAAGCCCCATACAGTAACGAAGGCCATAAGTCCTAAGTTATACCACATAAGTTTTTTAGAATTGTTGTTATCCATGTTGTTTCCTCCTTTATGAATTGTAATTTGTTAATTACAAAATAGTATAAATTTAGCTAAGATTAAGATATATTTTATAGTTAATTGAATCTTGTAACTAAAAAATATAATTCGAATTTCAATGTGAAATATTAATAATATTTTCAAAATATTACAAATATACAATATTATATTAACAAATTTTACTATAGAAGTTGTGTACTTTTTGAAAACATTTTATTTTCTATAATTTCTATGAATAGCATTACATTTAAATATATAAAGAATTATAATGAAAATTTAAATGTGTATAAAATGTATATATTAATAGTGTATGGATAATAATATTAAAAACATTAGATATGATATAAAGTGATTTTAAGATTGGAGAATTATATGTTTGATATTTTGACTATAAATGATCTAATAAATTATTTATCAGAAATGGAAAGAAAGTATGGAGATGAGTTAGTATTAACTAATAGTACAGGATTAATACAAAATATTGATGACTTAATACAGATAAATAATGAAGTTGGAACTATATCGATAAAAGATAATGAAAACTAAATAATAAAGTATTTATCATATATAGTTAGTAAAAAGTAAAGATAATAACTAGGAACGTTATTCTATCTTATTCGTGAATGAAAAATATAAAGGTTTTAATCTTTTAAAAAATATATTTATAAAATGCTAAAAGTATTGAAAGTATGGAGCTTGTAATATATAATAAGAAATGCGAAAATAGAGATGACAGTTCGTAAGCCTCCTGTCAAGAAACAAAACTAAGGCAAAATTGTTTTTTACTTGGATAATGAACTGAAGTCTTGCTTTTAGGGGGAGATTTCATGGATAAAACTATAAGGAAAATAATATTTACAGGTATTATTGCCGCATTATATGCAGCATTAACATTAATTCTAGCACCTATAAGCTATGGACCTGTACAATTTAGATTTTCTGAAATACTTGTATTACTAGCATATTTTAACCCATTATATATAGGTGGACTTACTTTGGGATGTTTTATTGCCAATTTATTAGGGCCAAATGGATTAGTTGATGTAGTCTTTGGTACACTAGCTACTTTTATAAGTGTATATGCAATTTACATAAGTAGTAAAATTAAAATGAAAGATCAATATAAATTATTTATAGCATCAATATGGCCAACAGTAGTAAATGGAGTTATTATTGGATTAATGTTAAGCTATGTATTAAATATTCCTTTTATAATAGCTATGGCAGAAGTTGCAGTAGGAGAGTTTGTAGTTGTTACAATTATAGGAGTTCCATTAATTTATAAGTTAAGGGATAAGATTAGAGGGATGAATATATAAAAGGCTATCATATGATAGCCTTTTTTACTTATGGAAAACTTTTTGTTCCTAAAGAATCACTTCCTATAATTCTTTTTGTATCATTAAGAGATCGATTTAATTTATTTATAGAATTGCCAGATAATTTATATTTTGAACTATTATTTAAAGCATCTACAACTGGAATTACTCTATGGATAAATAGCCCATTATCTTTTGGTTCTCTATACACCCAAGTAGGAATTATATCATAGTTTTTAAGATAAAGTTTATTGTTTCTTAATCCAAGTGTAAATTTTATTAAAAGCCCATCTTCAGTTAAATTTTTTTGAATTTCCTCATAACATTGATTAGATAAAAAATTACCCTGTGAATAGGCAACAAAAGTTGAATGGCCAGAGTCATTTGTTAAAATTTCATATGGCTGTATTACATGTGGATGACTTCCTAAAACAATATCTACTCCAAGTTCATTCATTTTTTTTGCTATATTCCTTTGTGCTTTATTTTCTTTTGTTACATATTCTTCTCCCCAATGAAAGGAACCTATAAGAAATTCAACACCTTGTTTTCTCATCTCTTTTATAGAATTTTCAACATCTTCGTATAATGCAGATAAATTATTATAATCAAATGTATTAATCAATGAATAAACATCTTTAGGTATTTGTATTCCGTTTATAGTATTAGGGCCAGTTTTGTATGTATAAGCAAACATACCAATTTTATGACCATCTATTTCGTAAATAATGTAGTTTTTATCTTGCTTGTCTCTTTTTACACCTATATTGATTAAATTTTTATTTATACTCTTGGTTATAGTATTTTTAACTCCAGAAGAACCTTTATCAATAATATGATTAGATGCATAGTTAATTATATCAAATCCAGTACTTTTTAAAGTGTCTAAAAATTCATCAGGAGAATTGAATGTTGGATAGCCTTGAGGTTTTCCACCATTAAATGTACCCTCAAATACTCCAATAGAAAGATCAGAATTATATATGCTATCTTTTACATACTCAAAATTTTTATCAAAATTATAAGTTCCAGAAGGCTGTTTTGCGCCTGATATTTGAGCATCATGAACTATAAGATTTCCTACAGAAGTTATAGTATATAATTCTTCATTTTCAATTTTATCCTTTTTCTCATCATCAGGTGTATCTTTATTATTAGATATCTCTTCAGGATTACTATAACTATCATTTCTATTTAAAATATAGTTCACAGAGTATATTCCTATTCCTAAAAATATAAAAAGTATTAGCAAAGCAAGGAATCGTCTTATTATATATTTTCTTTTTTTGTTTTTTTTCTTCATTAAACACCTCTAATCCATAGTTTCTAAATCATTTTTCAATAATTTTATTTCAGCATCGAGATCATTTAAGTATTCCTCTAAGCAGAGATCATTCTCAGTTATTTTAGTAGCATGTGATATCCCCACATATCTATAATGCCATGGCTCATATGAATATTTAGTAATATTGATTTTATCTTTAGGATATCTTAGAATGAAGCCATATTTATAAGAATTTTCTTTTAACCAAGTAAATGCTTTAGTATTTTCAAAGCCACTGTCTAATTTCGTATAATCTTTACTAACAATATCTATAGCAAATCCAGTTTCATGTTCACTAGCACCTGGTGGCGCAGAATATTTTAATGCAGCTTCTTTTCCTTTAGCTTTTACATTAGTATTAAACAAATTAACCTGAGTTTGGTGAGTACGATATCCAGATGCACCCATCAAATCTATTCCAGCAAGCTTGGCATCATTAAACATAGCTTTGGCATGTTCAGAAACTGTTTTATTTAATTTTGTAGTAGTAATATGAGATAAAAATGGTAAATTAGATTCTGTAATATCATTAGCGACATAATTATCAGAAAGTAAAGTATCTTTATTTACTAAAAAGATATTTGGATCCTTCCTTTTTTCTTCTAGTGTGCTAAGTTTGTTCTTTAAAGAAGTATTATTACTTGTAGATACACTTTCGATATTAGAATTAATTTCATTTTTTGAAATTAGAAATCCTGATAATGCTATTAATACAAATGCAGTAGAGCATATAAGAATTCTTTTAATAATTTTCTTTCGCTTCATTCACAAATCCTTTCTATATTTAACAATCTTTTTACTTAATATTACCACGTAAACATTATACATACAATAAAATATAGTTTAATTACAAAAAAATGGGTATTTACATTTTAATATTTAAGTAATGAAATTAAATAAAATTTTTGAATTATAATTTATGGGAAGATAAGTTTAAATTAGGATTAAAAAATTAAAGGGCGGAGAATACGCCCTTATTTTTTTGATGTAAAAGAAGTGAATTCAAATTTATCATATCTATGTCTAGAGAATGAATATTCGAAAGCTTTACCATTAGATAGATAAGCTATCTGCTCTACTTCAAGAACAGGCTCATTTTCAGCTAATAGTAGATAATCTCTGTCTGATTTATTACTAGGAGATGCCCTAAGAATCTTTTTAGAGCTAGAAATATTTAGTTTAAGTTCCTCTTCTATATATTTGTATATAGATTTTTCAAGAATCTCTTCTGTTATACCGGATATTATAGTTGCATTCATATAAGTTTTTTCTATTACATATGGAGAATTATTAATATATCTAACTCTAATTATCTCGTATACAGGATCATTTAATTTTATTGATAAAGCATTTTTTATTAATTCTGTTGCAAATATAAGCTTAAATGATATTAATTTATTAACGATATCATATTCTATAGAATGAGTTAATCCAGATATTACTTCATTATTTAATTTAAATACTGGAGAGTATTTAGATGATGTATTATCTCGTATAAAGCTTCCTGAGCCTCTTCTTCTATATATGATTCCTTCTTGAACTAATAAATCAATTGCACGTCTCATTGTCATTCGGCTACAATTAAATTCTTTTGATAATTGTATTTCATTTGGTATTGAATTATTTAAATTATTATAGGTACCAGTATTAATCCTATTTAGTAATTCTTTATATATGGCTAAATATTTATTCATATATCCTCCGTATTAAATTAAATTATATATTATATATTATCATATTAAAATGTATATTCAAATAAGAATATGTATAGACAAATTAATAAATGTAATTGTATAATAAAAATATAATATTTAGGAGGGGATAATATGAGAAATGTAAAATTTCCAGAGAATTTTTGGTGGGGAGCAGCTACATCAGGACCACAGTCAGAAGGAGATTTTAATAAGTTAAATAAAAATATATTTGATTATTGGTACGAAATAGAACCAGATATATTTTATGATAAAATTGGTCCAAAAGTAGCTTCTAATTTTTATAATGATTATAAAGAAGATATAAGTAAAATAGCTAGTATAGGATTAAATTCATTCAGAACATCAATACAATGGACTCGACTAATAAAAGACTTTGAATCTGGTGAATTAGATGAAGATGGAGTTAGATTTTATAATAATGTTATTGATGAATGTATAAAAAACAATGTAGAGTTAGTTATGAATTTGCATCATTTTGATTTACCAATAGAATTATATGAAAAATATGGTGGTTGGGAATCTAAATATGTAGTAGATTTATTTGTGTTATATGCAAAAAAAACTTTTGAGTTATTTGCTGATAGAGTAAAGTATTGGACTACATTTAATGAGCCAATTGTAATCGTTGAAGGTCAATATTTATATCAATTCCATTATCCTAAGATAATTGATGGTAAAAAGGCAGTACAAGTTGCCTTTAATTTAAATCTTGCATCAGCTAAAGCAATAAAGACTTTTAAAGAATTAGGGTATGATAAAAATGGTGGTAAGATTGGTACTATACTTAACTTAACTCCAGCTTATCCAAGATCTGAAGAAAAAGAAGATCTTAAAGCAGCAGAATTTGCAGAGAATTTCTTTAATAGATTATTTTTAGATCCTGCAGTTAAAGGTACGTTTCCTAATGAATTAGTAGAGATATTAAAGAGTGATAATGTAATTTGGGATAGTACTGAAGAGGAAGAGTTAGTAATAAAGAATAATACAGTAGATTTCTTAGGGGTTAATTACTATCAACCATCAAGAATAAAGAGTAAAGAGAGTTCTTTTGATAATACTAAATGGATGCCTGATAATTATTTTGATAGATATGATATGCCAGGAAAGAGAATGAATCCTTATAGAGGATGGGAGATATATCCTAAGTGTATGTATGATATAGCTATAAATATAAGAGATAATTATAATAATATTCCTTGGTACATATCTGAAAATGGTATGGGAGTAAAAGGAGAAGAACAGTATATAGATAGTGATGGAATGATAAATGATGATTATAGAATAGATTTTATACAAGAGCATTTATACTATCTAAACAAGGGTATAAATGAAGGTAGTAATTGTTTTGGATATCACCTATGGACTCCTATAGATTGTTGGTCATGGTGTAATGCTTATAGAAATAGATATGGATATATAGCTTTAGATTTAGAAACAGGGAAAAAAACAATTAAAAAATCAGGATACTGGATTAAAGATGTCAGCAATAAGAATGGATTCGAGCTAACTATAGATATATAATAAATTTTGAATTAAGATAAGAAGATAGATAAAGGAAACTATTAAAGTTTCCTTTGTTGGGTTTTAAATATTTATTTTATAGTAATATTTTAATGATATAATAAGCTTATTAAAGGAGGAGTAATTAGATGAAAAAGTTAATATCATGGAATGTAAATGGAATTAGAGCTTGTGTTAAGAAAGGCTTTTTAGATTTTTTTAATGAAATTGATGCAGATATATTTTGTATTCAAGAAACTAAACTTCAGGAAGGACAAATAGATTTAGAATTAGAGGGATATTATCAATACTGGAATTATGCTGAAAAGAAGGGATATTCTGGAACAGCGATATTTACCAAAGAAGAACCTATAAATGTATTATATGGCTTAGATTTAGAAGAGCATGATAATGAGGGAAGAGTTATAACAGCTGAATTTAATGAATATTACGTAGTTACTGTATATACACCAAATTCTAAGGAAAAGCTTGCTAGAATAGATTATAGAATGCAATGGGAAGATGCTTTTAGAGAGTTTTTAAAGAATCTTGAGAAAAATAAGCCAGTAATAGTTTGCGGAGATTTAAATGTTGCACATAATGAAATAGATTTAAAAAATCCTAAATCTAATAGGAAAAATGCTGGATTTAGTGATGAAGAAAGAGAAAAGTTTAATCTATTATTAGATAGTGGTTTTATAGATACCTTTAGATATTTTTACCCTGAAGTTGAAGGAATATATTCTTGGTGGTCATATAGATTTAACGCAAGAAATAATAATGCAGGGTGGAGAATTGATTATTTCTTAGTATCATCTAGCTTGAAGGATAAATTAGTAGATGCAAAAATACATACAGAAATATTAGGATCCGATCATTGTCCGGTTGAAGTTATAATTAATTAATTTATGTAAATAAGCACCTATTAGATAATTTTATCTAATAGGTGCTTATTTTGCAGTAACTCTAGTGATTGTTGTAGAATAATATATATATTAAGTAATAGCCTTTTACAAGGAGGCATAATATGAAGAAACTAATTATATCATCATTCAAGTATATAAGTTTAGCTATAATTTTTTTATTAGGGTTTATAATAGCTCCTTTTGTATTTAATGATTTTTCTTTTAGTTATTTTTATAGAGTAAATTTTTGGGTTGGAATTTCACCACTTATTATTTTGATTCCTATATTATTTTTTGCACTACTTAAAAGTGATAAATAATTTTTGCGGAGTGTTATTGTAACATTCCGTTTAAACATATTCTCTGTATTTAATTAAAATTTCTTCATGCAATTTATTAAGGGAATTTAATTCCTCTTCAAATTTTCCATATAAGTTAATTGCTATTTCATCCATAGTACTTAAAAAGTTAATATACTTATCTGTTGTTAGTGAATCTAACTTATTCATTATATTTTTAGGAAATATATATTCTTCATCAGTAGAGTATCCTAATATACTTTCTTCTTTCTTAAAATTAATAATTGTTGTAACAATTGTTATAACTTCACTTTCTGTAAATTCATTCATAAAGAGAGCTCCTTTTAATATTAATTATTAATATATAGTATCATAACAATAGAGAAATATAAAGAAATTACCTTACATATTATTACATATGAAAAGTAATTAGAATTCACAGTATGATAGATAGATGCATAATTTTAATAATAAGACTTACTAAATTATAAAAATATAGATTTAAGGAGATTTAATTATGCCAGATAACTATATGTATCTATGTAATCTTATGAAGAATAATTCAAGTGAATTTGAAAAAATGTTTTTTTATGATGGAGATTTGGGCGTAAAGTATACTAAAGAAAAGAGTATATTTTCATTATGGGCACCTTTAGCATCAAAAGTATTTCTTATTATATATGGTAATAAGGGGAGAAATCTAAATTATAAAGAAAAAGATACTATAGAAATGAATTATATAAATAAAGGGGTATGGAAGATAGAGGTAGATGGAGATTTAAACTATCAGTATTATAATTATTTAGTATTAAATGGTGATGTTGTAAATGAAGTTGTGGATCCATATGCAAAATCAGTTTCGTTGAACGGCCTTAGATCACAAGTAGTAAATCTAGAAGAAACTAATCCAGAAAATTGGAATGATGATGTAAAGCCTAATTTTATCTCATTTCAAGCATCGAGTATATATGAGATTCATATAAGAGATTTTACTATTGATGCAAACTCAGGTGTTTTAATGAAAAATAGAGGTAAATTTCTAGGATTTTGCGAAGATAATACTACTATACCAGGTATTCATACAAAAACTTGTTTATCTCATTTGAAGGAACTAGGTATTACTCATGTTCATTTATTGCCTGTTTATGATTTCTCTTCAGTTGATGAAAGTAACTTTGGTATTAATGAATATAATTGGGGATATGATCCTCAAAATTATAATGCGTTAGAAGGTTCTTATTCACTTGATCCAGGACATGGTGAAATAAGGATTAATGAATTTAAGACTTTGATTAAAAAACTTCATGATAGTAATATACGAGTTGTCTTAGATGTTGTTTATAATCATACATTTAAAAGTGAGGATTCAAATTTTAATAAGATTGTTCCTAAGTATTATTATAGAGAAAATCTTTTTGGTGGATTTTCTGATGGATCTGGTTGTGGAAATGAATTAGCTTCTGAGCGAAGTATGGTAAGAAAATTTATAATAGATTCTATAAAATATTGGGCTGCGGAATATCATATTGATGGCTTTAGATTTGATTTAATGGGATTACATGATTTAGAAACTATTAAAACTATTAGAGATGAGTTAAATAAAATTGATAAAACTATACTAAT
The DNA here is from genome assembly GCF_019753795.1 of Clostridium sardiniense. Taxonomy (NCBI): domain Bacteria; kingdom Bacillati; phylum Bacillota; class Clostridia; order Eubacteriales; family Clostridiaceae; genus Clostridium; species Clostridium sardiniense. The sequence continues at coordinate 200,166 of NZ_JAIKTU010000006.1, forward strand.
ATATGGAGAAGGATGGGTAGGAGGGGATACTCCATTAAATTATTATGATAGAACTATAAAAGATAATCTAAATAGAGTTGGTAATAAACAAATTGCTTTATTTAGTGATGATATACGAGATGGAATAAAAGGTAATGTATTTTATAGATCTTCTCAAGGTTTTGTTAGTGGTGGCAGTGGACTTGAAGAGACTATAAAATTTGGAGTTGTAGCATCTACTTTCCACAAAGATGTTGATATAAGCAAAGTTAATTATTCTAATTTCTTTTGGGCAAATGAACCGTATCAAACTATAAATTATGCTTCCTCACATGATAATTTTACATTGTGGGATAAATTACATTTATCAAATGGCTATGATGATGAAATAAATAGAGTATTAATGAATAAGCTTGCAGCAACTATAGTATTTACTTCACAGGGAATTCCATTTATGCAGGGTGGAGAAGAGCTTCTAAGAAGCAAAAAAGATAGTAATGGTAATATAATAGAAAATAGCTATAATTCATCAGACGAAGTAAATAAGATAGATTGGAATAGAAAAAACTTATATAGTGAGGTATTCTCATGTTATAGAGAATTAATAAAGATAAAAAAGGAACATCCTGCATTTAGTATGGGAACATCACAATTAATACAAGAAAACTTAGTATTTTTACGAAAGGATTGTGATTTCTTTAAGGATAATCTTGTTTCATTTAGAATAAATGGAATGGCTGTTAAAGATTCATGGAGTGATATTATAGTTATTTATAACTCTAATAAAGATTATACAAATATAAAATTGCCTGATGGAAAATGGGAATTAGTATTTGATAGCCATTTTACAACAGTATCTCATTCAAGTGACCTTTTTGAGAATATTTTTAATGCTGCTGGAATAGGCGGATATATTTTAGTTAAGAAATTATAAATTTATAAAATAAAGAGGAATTTCTGTTTTTTTATCGAATTAGTAAAATTGAGAATAAATTTATTTTACAAAAGTTGAATTAGGAGGGGATTATTATGGGGAATGTTATAGGATGCTCAATAATACTTAAAGATGATTTTAATAATGTATTAATAATAAAAAAGGGATCAAAGAAAAGTTTAGAGCCTTGGAAATGTGTTGGTAGATTAAAAAAAGGAAAAGAATCTAATGAGAAATGTATTACAAATTCAATAAAGGAGGATTTGAATACTCTAGTATTTGATTTAGAACCATTAAAAGAATTTGTAGTAAATAGCGAAACTAATGATTCGATTATGATATATGAAGGAAAAATTAAGGAGTATATGAATCTTGGGAAAAAGGTTGTAGACATGAATTGGATATCTGAGAGAGAAATTGATAAGTACGATTTTATAGATGGTGAAAAAGAAGTGCTTTTAGAGTACTTTAAACTTAATAAATAGTCTGATAAATTAAGCTAAATGAATATAGTCATTTAGCTTTTATTTTCTAAGACTGAGATTATAGTCAAAATATATTAAAAGTATTTCCTTGGAAATAATTGGATAAATATTTAGCGATTTATAAAGTATTGTTAATATATAATGATAAAGATATAATATATAATAAAAAGACGTTAGGTTGTGAGCATATGATAAAGGTACGTATAGATAAGAATAGATGTGGGGAGCCAATATTTAAAATAAAGCTAGAAGAAGAGAAAATAAAAGATAATAGATTGTTATATAGAGGTATATTGGCCGGGAAAAGAATATCAGGGTTATATAATTTTCAGATTCCAATGAAGTATTTTATACCTATATATAATAATTTGGATAAGAGTGAAGTTATTTTAGATACAAGAAGTATCTATTCATATTTAGAGTTTTCAGATGAAATAGAAGAAAATTACTATTACTCAATTATAGCTACACCTAAATACATGAGACGTTGGAGAGAGGAAAACTGTCAAAATATTTATAAAATAACTATAGATAAAGAGACAAAAGAATTAGAAAAACGTATAGCTTTTAAGAAAATAGAGGTAGCTATATAGTATTTAAATGGTATGGAGGGTATATATGAATAAACTTATTAGTAATATAGAAAAGGAAATGTTAGAATTAAATAAAATTACATTAGAGGATATAAGTAGTAATGTAAAAGATGATACTGCATTAATAGTAGTTGATATGATAAATGGCTTTTATACAGAGGGTATGTTAGCTTCAGATAGAGTTGAAGGTATAATAATTCCCATAGTTAATTTAATTGATAATATGAAAGAATGTGAGAAAATAATATTTGTTGATAATCATACTATAAATTCAACAGAGTTAAATACATACCCATTGCATTGTATAGAAAATAGTTCTGAAGTAGAGATAATTTCAGAGATTAAAGAAAGAGTTTTAGATAGCGAAAATTATGAAATAATTAAGAAAAATTCTATTAATGGATTCCATGCTGCAGAATTTAAAGAATGGCTAGATAAGAATAATCAAATTAATAATTTTATTATTGTCGGAGTATGTACTGATATATGTGTAGAAACTCTTGCTATATCTTTAGTAACCTATTTTAATGAAAATAATATAGATAAGAAAATTATAATTCCAAAAGACTCTGTAGAGACGTATTCTGTAGGCAATCATGATGGAGATCTTATGAATATTTTATCTTTATTCAAAATGAAATCAAATGGAATTAATGTTGTTGAAAGTATAATAAGTTAGGTTAAAACCTAACTTATTTTTTTATATCATAATATTTACCTATAACTATACCTTTTGATTCTATATTATGACCTATTTCGTTAGTTTTAATTAAAGGTATATCGTGTTTTGTACATATATCTATACATAGTTTTTCAAGATCATTATATTGTCCTTTAAGAGTTATCTCTGTGAACTCACCTATTATTAGACCAGATATATTTTCTAATACTTCTAACATATTATATTGAGCAAGAAAACTTCTTATTTTATTTATATCTCCTCCATTACTTTCTAAGAAAAGAATATTATTTTTAAAAGAAGGTATATATTCTGTGCCAGCCAGTTTAAGAGTACATCTTACATTTCCACCTAATATAATCCCAGTCATACTATCACCTAATAACCATTCGTAATTCCATGAAGAGAACAATGAAAATTTACTGTTTTTATTTAAAAATGTATTATAGAAATTTTCTAATCCTTGAGGAGATAAGATAGTTTTTATATTATAATAAAATGAATGTTTATCAGATTTTTTATATATTGCATTTAATAATACAGATAAATCGCTATAACCAAAGTAAATAGCAGTAGATTCTTTTATAATATCAAAATCTATATAAGGTAATATCTCATTACATAGATCTCCTCCAGATACATCAAAGATATGGGTTATTGATTTATCTTTAAATACAGTATTCAGTTCAGCGCCCCTAGTTTTTCCGTTAGATAAAAACTCACTATTTCTAAATATATTTTTAGAAACAACTACATTTAAATTAAATTTTTTAAGTAAATAAACTATCTTATTTAAATTAGCTTTATAGCTTATAGGAAGCTGATTTGAACACGCAATTAAATATATTTTAGTTTTAGAATTAAAAATCATAGTATCACCTCTAAAGTTTATCTTTAATACGATTATATACTAAAACTTTAATAATAGGTCTAAATTTGTTAGAATAGTACTAATTAAATAATTAGAGGAGTAAAAAAAAATGAATTTAATTACATTAGAGAATATAAATAAAAGTTATAGTGAAAAAATATTGTTGAAAGATGTTTCATTAGGAATTAATGAAGGGGACAAAATAGGTTTAATAGGCTTAAATGGAGCTGGTAAATCAACATTTTTAAAAATAGTTGGTGGGAGAGAAGATTTTTTTGAAGGTACAAGAATCCAGGGAAAGAATGTTAGAATAGAATATTTATCACAAGACAATGAATTTGATAATAATACTACTGTTTTAGAACAAATATTTAAAGGTGAAACAAGAGAAATGAAGCTTTTGATGAAATATGAAGAGGTTCTAAATAAAATAGAAAATGGAGAAGCTGTTTCAGATGATAGTTTAATAAATCTTCAAGCTCAAATAGATAACCAAAACCTGTGGGATTTAGAAAGTGAAGCAAAAAGTATATTGAATAAATTAGGAATTACTAATTATTCAGAAAAAATGGGTAATTTATCAGGAGGACAATGCAAAAGAGTATTTTTAGCTTCTGCACTTATTACACCTTGTGAATTATTAATATTAGATGAACCAACTAACCATCTAGATTCAGATTCTATTGAATGGCTAGAAGAGTATCTAAATAATAGGAAGGGTTCATTACTTATGATCACTCATGATAGATATTTCTTAGATAGAGTATCTAATAGGATTATTGAATTGGATAGAGGTATTTTATATTCATACGAAGGTAATTATACAAAATATTTAGAAAAAAAGATTGAGAGAATAGAAACTGAAAAATCTCAAGAAGCAAAACGTCAAGCGTTAATTAGAAATGAATTAAAGTGGGTTAAAAGAGGTGCAAAAGCTAGAACTACTAAGCAAAAGGCTAGATTGCAACGTTTTGATGAATTAGTAAATAAAGAATATATTGAAAATAATACAGATATACAGATTAATTATGTTGGAACAAGATTAGGGAAAAAGATAGTTGAAATAAGCGAGTTAAATAAATCCTTTGATAAAAAGCAACTAATAAAAGATTTCTCTTATATATTTACTAAAGAAGATAGAGTAGGTATAGTTGGACCTAATGGAGCAGGAAAAACAACACTCTTAAATATATTATTAGGGATAATACCTAGTGATAGTGGAGTAATAGAGGTTGGAGATACTGTTAAGTTTGGATTCTTTTCACAAACTGGAAAAGAGCTTAATGAAAATTTAAGAGTAATAGATTTTGTAAGAGAAGGTGGGGAATATATCCCTACAGATGATGGAAGCAGAATAACAGCATCTACTTTATGTGAAAGATTTTTATTTGATGGTAGTATGCAATATTCACCTATAAGTAAATTATCGGGGGGAGAGAAGAGAAGATTACAACTACTTAGAGTCCTTATGGAGTCACCAAATTTCATTATTTTTGATGAGCCTACTAATGATTTGGATATTGAAACATTAAAAATTTTAGAGGGATTTTTAGATGAATACGTAGGTGTAGTGGTAGTTGTTTCTCACGATAGATATTTCTTAGATAGGGTATGTAATAAAATATTTGCATACGAAGAAAATGGATCAATAAGAGTGTTTCATGGTAATTATAGTGACTATTTAATTCAAATGGAAATGGATGCTAAGGAAACACCAAAGGCTATAGAAAATAAACCTAAAAAAGAAAAACCTAAAAAGGAAAATAATGTTCCAAAGTTTTCATTTAAAGAACAAAAAGAATTTCAAGAAATTGATAGTATAATAATTGAGTTGGAAAGTAAAATTGATAACTTACAGAAGGAGATAGAAGAAAATTCATCGAATTATTCAAAATTAGAAGAATTATTAGAGGGTAAGGAAGAATTAGAATTAACATTATTAGATAAATATGAAAGACAAGAATATTTATATGATATTGCAAAGAGGATAGAGGAATATAAGAGAGCATAACCTAAAATTAAGAATGTATCTTCTGAATGAATCAGAAGAGATATATTATATAAGGAATTGAAAGAATCTCATATAATAACCCTATAAGGTGCTAAAAATAATATAGCAAGAAAATTAATTTTAGTAATTAATGAAAACATTAAAATAAGAGGTCTAAATAAAAAGCTTTAGATTACTCTAAAGCTTTTTATTTGATTAAAGTTTATTAGTAATATATAATATAATAAACTATAAAACTTATTATATTTTGTTTGATTTTGTACTTAAATGGGAGTTGATATAATGGAAATTAAAATATCGTTAAAAGGAAAGAGAGATTTTCTTAAATTTTCTGGTGATAGGATTGATATTTTAGATTTTGAGATGAATGGAACTAAATATAAACAAATCAGAATATTTAAAAAAGGTTTTTCTAAATCTGAGTATATTGATGATGAATTGATAAATTGGATAAAGGAAGTAAAGTAGGGTTAAAAGAAGGAACTGTTCTTCTTTTTTTTATATAAGGAATTATTATTAGGTTTGTTGCATAAGTATTAATTGTAAAGGTATTTTACAGCTATAAAACTTATGTATACCTTGTTTTGATAAAGACACATACAGCTTCTACTAATATTTCTCTGTGTCTTGTAGATTAAGGAGTGAATTAAAATGCCGTTAAAATTGTTAAGCAGATTAAAAGAAGAGATATTAAATATTGATGCTGATATATATCAAGAGATATATGAGGATCAAGAGTATGAAAAAGAGAAGGGTAATTTTAGTATTAAATTACTGGATTTATATAATGAAATATTGGATTCTATAGGTGATAATAGCTTGTTAGAAAAAAGTTTGCTTAAAGAGTCACTAGATGAAGACTATATCTCCACTATAAAACTATTATTTTATACTAGAGATATAGAATATGGGCTAGGAAGGCGAGATATTTTTAGGGATGCAATAAAATATACAGCATTAAATTATAGTGAAAAACTAAAGGATTACATTTATTTAATACCTAAGTACGGAAGATGGGATGATTTATATTCTTTATTTGACACTCCTTGTCAGGAAGATGTAATAAATATTTTTAAAGAGCAAATTAATAAGGACATAGAATCTGATAGTCCGTCAAATCTTGGAAAATGGCTTAAATCTATAAATACATCATCTGAAGCTAGTAGAGAGCTTGCAAGAAAAACTGCTAAAGGGCTTAATTTATCTTATTCAGAATATAGAAAATTAACAAGTGAATTAAGGAAAAAAATTGGGGTAGTAGAACAGAAAATATCAAATAACGAGTGGGATAAGATTAAATATGGAGATGTACCAGCGTTAGCATATAAAAAGTATAAAGAAGCATTTATTAAAAATGATTACGAAAGATTTCAAGACTATGAAAATATAAGTAAAATAAATAGATCAACAAATTTTGATATAAAGAATAATAATGATACAATAAGCTTTATAAATTATTTAAGGATACTCCTAGATATAGATTATAAAGGAGAGGAAAGCAGTAAATATGAAGAGGAATTGATTAATTTTATAAAGTCAATGGATATACAATCTGGAAATTGGATTACAGCTCTTTCTATAAGTAAAAGTGATTTATCAAATCAAAGTAATTATTTAATAGAGAGTTTATATTTTTCATTATACTATCTATATAATAACACTGGTTTATTTAAAGATTATATAATGAAAACAAGTAAACCTTGTAATTTTAAAAAGATAAAAACTGATGATATGTTGGAAAAAATAAAGGAGATAATAAGTAATTCTATAAGTGATTATATAAATATTGAAAGTATATTAGATTTAATACTTTTGGCTGCTATAAAACATGGGATAGATGATGAAAATCTTCCGGCAGGTGTATTAATTATAGTTGATGATATAGATAAAATCAAAGTAGCGAACATATGTTCAGAACAAGAAAAAGAGCATTTTGGATATAATAAGCTTCAAGAAAAATGGAGATCGGCAGGATATACAGTACCGGAAATAAAAATACTAGAATTGAATAGAAAAAGTAAATTTAGTATAAAAGAATTAAATAAAAATTTTCATGTAATAACTGGATTTGGAGAAAAAATATTTGATACAGTTATTAATGATGAATTGGATTTAATGGATGAAAATTTAAATATAAATAATAATATAGAAAATGGATGTAATATAAATAATAACTTAGATGAAATATTAAATAATGAAAGATATAATATATAAAAGTAAAATAATACAAAAGGCATAATAAATTTATTATGCCTTTTGTATTATTTGTATTATTTGAAATTATAGAAAATATGAAATTTAAATAAAAAAATATTGATAGGAAAGTACTGCTAAGCAAAAGTTGAAATTCTAAATTTGTATAAAATGATCAGTGGTTTATTTTATATAAAATGAATAATGAAGTTAATAAATAAAAGGGTGTTGTTACATATATAAATAAAAGAAAAATGAATAAAATTTATATAAATTATTTCGCTAAATAACCATTTAGCGAAATAATGTTGAAAAATAAGTAGAAAATTTCTAAAACAATATAGTTTTTATAAAAATACTAGTTTAATATTAGCTGCTTAATTATAATTTCAAAATATTCTATATATTTATATTATTTTCAATACACTAACTATTCTTTATATTTATAATATATTTAATTTATAAAATATTATAAATATTACGACTTTTAAAGGTTAAATAAGATCAGTAATTCTCCTGTTGATTATTAAATTTATTATAGAAAATTTCTATATTTTTAAAAGATATAAATATATCTAATAAATATATTTATTTATAACAACTAAATATCTATAATTTTAATTAGATATTGGGTATATACAGATAAATATGCCAAAATTGGATATTTAGAACATATGTTTGCATAACCTTCTAATTCATAATAAAATATGCTAAAATTAGATGTAAATACATTATAAAGAAGGTGTTAACATGTTATACGATTTTAAAGACTTAAAGAAAAGTGAGTCTCTCCCACCTATTGTAGTGGATTTTTTGAATTATTTAGAAACCATAAAAGCTAAATCTATAAATACAATAGATGCTTATAAAGTAGATCTTACTATGTTTTTTAGATTTCTTAAATTATATAGAGATGAAGTTATAGATAAAAACACAGAATTTGAAGATATTATTATAAATAATATAGATAATGATTTTATTAAAAAAATTAAGTTATCAGAATTATATGCATTTATGAGCTTTTTAGAGAAATATAGAAATAATAGCGCTTATGCTAGGGCTAGAAAAGTTGCAACTTTAAAATCTTTTTTTAAATATCTTCAGAATAAAGCTAAAATAATAGATGAGAATCCTACATTAGAATTGGAATCCCCTAAAATTAATAAAAGACATCCAATATATTTAAATTTAAACGAAAGTATACAGCTATTAAAATCTATGGATAAAAATAATAAAAATTATTATAGAGATTATTGTATTATAACATTATTTTTAAATTGTGGAATGCGATTATCTGAACTATGTAATATAAAGCTAGATAAAATATCAGGAGATACTTTAACTATTATAGGAAAAGGTGATAAAGAGAGAACTGTTTATTTAAATGAAGCATGTATGAAAGCTTTGTCTGATTATTTAGCACATCGTGATGATTCTAAAAGTAGCGATGATAATAAAAAATATTTATTTTTATCTAACAGAGGTACTCCTATAAATAAGAGAACTGTTGAAATAATGGTCAAAAATTATACAAAACGCGCTGGTCTTAAAGATGAAAAGTATACTCCACATAAACTTAGGCATACCGCTGCTACATTAATGTACAAGCATGGAGATGTAGATATAAGGTCATTACAAACTATTTTAGGTCATGAAAATATATCTACAACACAAATATATACACACGTTGATGATGATACTTTAAGAGAAGCTGTAAAATCTAATCCTTTATCAAAAATTTAAAATTAAAAAAGACCAACATTTTTGTTGGTCTTTTTTTACTATCCCATAATTGGATTTCCTAATATTTCATTTAAAGCTTTTATTATTTCTTGAGAGTTTCCATCGTATACAACTAATACTCTCCCCTTTTTATAAAAATGAGGAGCAGTAGTCCAGGTCATTGTTACTCCGTTTATTGTTTTTCCGTTATTTTGAATTGATTTAATATCTTCTTCTAACTTTCCTTTTGCATCCATTGGATATTCATATAAAGATAATTCTCCACCCTTTATTTTTACAATTTGCTTATCAACTGAAAAAATCTTTGTATTATCATTAGCTTTAGTGCTAGTTACTTCAGGATTAAAGCCTTTTTCTTTTAAGTCTTTTATTATAGCATTTTTATCATATTTACCTTCAGCATCAGTAAATTTTTTTATTGTTTCGTTTGTCGCATTTTTAACGTCATTAACTCCTTGCTCCACTTTGTCTTTAGTTTCATTGGCACCCTGTTCCACTTTCTCTTTTGTATCATTTACTGTTTTATTATTTGTACATCCTATTAATGAAAAAGATGATAATATTATACTGCTTGCTACAATAAGTTTGGTTAATTTTAATTTATTCATATTAATCTCTCCTATTCTTATCATAATTTCAGTATTAGTATTTATCAATTTTATTTAATTTATTCTGAATAAAAAAATAAGTGGTTTAATTCCACTTATTTTTTTATTGATTATTCTTTTTTATTAATCTTCTTACACCTGGGAAAATTTCTTCCGTTTCTTCTTCAAGTGTATCTTCTAACAAATCTGCCTCATCTAAATATTCAATAAATTCAAAGGCATCTATATATTTTTCCTCACTTTTAGATTCTATATTAGAATTAAAAGTATTTTCATCTATTTTTAATGATGAATAAGCTTCTTTTAGAGCCTTTTCTAAATCTTCTTTATCAAGTGTAGGATCAATATTTTGTGCTTTTGCAATCATATTTTTCCATTCTTCTTCTAAGAATTTATTTTCTTCAATATTTTTTGCTATATCTTCTATTTTTATTGCTCTTATATCGATACCATCTTCTTCAAGGCATTTTCCACAGTTATCGCATAGCTTATTTTCATATAAATCGCAATAATCATCATCAGTATATTTTTTTATCATTGTTACACCACCCTTTTTAGTGTATAAAATCAAATTATATTATAACAAATTAAATTTATAAATACAAATAGAACATATGTTTTAAGAACATAAGTTTGATATATACTTACTCATATGATATAATTAATTCAAAGAATGTGAGGTGCTATGCAATGTTAGAGGGTAAAGATAAACAAAGTCAAATATATGATTTTTTAAAAAATTATACCGAGAATAAGGGTTACCCACCATCTGTAAGAGAGATTTGCGAGGCTGTAAGCTTAAAATCAACATCAACAGTACATGGTCACTTAAAAAGATTAGAGAAAAAAGGTCTTATAAAGAGAGATCCTACTAAACCAAGAGCTCTTGAAATAACTGAATTTTCACAACCTAAACGTGAAATGATTAATATACCTATAATAGGTAATATAACTGCTGGCGCTCCAATTCTAGCCACAGAAAATATAGAGGATACTTTTACATTACCAATTGATTTTATAAAACATAATAGAGAATTATTTATGCTTAAAGTTAATGGTAATAGTATGATTAACGTAGGAATAAATGATAATGATTTAGCTATAATTGAAAGAACACAAACAGCTATTAATGGTGATATAGTAGTCGCTTTAATAGATGATACTGCTACTATCAAAAGGTTCTTTAAGGAAAAGGATTATATACGTCTTCAACCAGAAAATGATAGCATGGATCCTATAATTGTAGATGATTGTAAGATATTAGGGAAATTAGTTGGTATTTTTAGAGCTTACTAAAGAATACGTTAAATAAGAGAGTCATATATATATATGACTCTCTTATTTTTATTCTTAAAGGAGGATTTATGAAAATTTTAAAATATAAAACAAATAATAATTCTAGAAAAGAAATATTTAAAAATAGATTTTATATATTTCTTTTTATATTTTTTCTAAACTTTTTTTCTTTTGGATACAAATTATTTTTTTATAAAGATGCTTTTATAGCAACACTTTTATCATATTTATTATTAATGTTTTTATGTATATTTTTATGCATTCCAATACATTTATTTATCCAAGGTGTTGCATATAAGAATTTTAAAAATATTAATTTAATAATGTGGATAGATAATTTTCATATTTCAATTTATTATAGTAAATATGCAAGTAATAAAAGACATATATTAGCCTTAATATTACCTTTTATAATACTTACTATTATACCGCTATTTATAATAACTTTTTTATATAATAGCATAGTTTTAGTTAGTATTGCCTCTGCTAATATATTAATTTCATCATTAGACTTATATAATTTGTATAGATTTATAAGATATAATAATGATAAATTTATTTTTAATGGCATTGATATTATAACTAAAGATAAGCATAAAAGCTTATCTAAACATTTTAAAGAAGTTACTAGAAGTGAAGATACAAATATAGAACTTAATTTAGATTTAAACAAAATGGCTTAGAGTATTTTCTCTAAGCCATTTTGTTTAAGAATTTAAAACTTTATTTAAAGCAATTAATACACCAATTTTAGCATGATCAAATGTAAGTCCACCTTGAATATAAGCAATATAAGGTTCTCTAATAGGAGCATCTGCAGATAGTTCAATTGAAGAACCTTGTATAAATGCTCCAGCGGCCATTATTACTTCATCTTCATAACCTGGAGTTGGAATTGGAATACAATGAACAAATGAATCAATTGGTGATCCTTGTTGTATACCTTTGATAAATTCAATTAATTTTTCTTTGTTTCTAAATATAATTGTTTGAACTATATCTGTTCTTTTCTCTTTTGCAGCGGGTTTAGCTTCAAATCCAGCAAGTTCCATAACTCTTGCACAAAAAATAGAACTTTTTACAGCTTCAATAGTTACATGAGGGGCCAAGAAGAATCCTTGGAATAATGTTCTCATAACTCCAAGTGTGGCACCACATTCACCACCTATTCCTGGAACAGTTAATCTATATGAAGCATTATCAACATATTTCTGCTTACCTACTATATATCCACCAGTTGGAGAAATCCCTCCTCCTATATTTTTTATTAGAGAGCCAGCCATTAAGTCTGCACCAAAATCTGTAGGTTCTATTATATCTACAAATTCACCATAACAATTGTCAACAAAAACTATTATATTTTCATTTAAGCTTTTAACTAATTCAATCACTTCTTTTATTTGATTAAGTTGAAGTGAACTTCTAGTACTATATCCAGTACTTCTTTGTATATGTACCATTTTTATTGATAAATCATTTAGTATAGCTTTTTTTATTTTTTCTAAATCAAAATATTTTTCATCTATTAAGTCAATCTCATTATACTTAATCCCGTATTCTATAAGAGATCCCATTCCAGTATCTTTACTTATTCCAATTACTCCGTGTAATGTATCATATGGTTGTCCTGATATTGCAAGTAATGTATCTCCAGGACGTAGATTACCAAATAAAGCGGTACCAATAGCATGAGTACCATTTACAAAGTGTGGTCTAACAATAGCAGCTTCTGTATTAAATACTCTTGCATATACTTTGTCTAAACCATCTCTACCCATATCATCATAAGCATATCCTGTAGTATTTGTAAAATGGCTATCACTTATTCTTTCATCTTGAAATGCAGAAAGAACTTTTAATTGATTATATTCTCTAATTTCATCTAACTTTTTAAATTCATCTTCTACATCTTCTAAAGCTTTTTTATAAAGCTCAAATGCATTATGTTTTATATTATGTTTTTTTATAATTAATTCCTCTGTTGCTTTTAACATATTAGCCTCCTGTATAAATTAAACACAAAAATAAATAGGCAACAATGTGCCTATTTATTAAGCGTTATCTACGTCATTATTTGCAAATAGAATAGGTTTCGCTGGAGTTATTGTTGTAACAGCATGCTTATAGACTAACATTTGTTTACCATCACAATCTAACACAACTGTAAAACTGTCAAATCCTTTAACATATCCTTTTAGCTTATATCCATTTGTAAGATATACTTCTACTGAAATTTTATTTTTTCTTGCACCATTTAAAAAAATATCTTGCAAATTATTTTGTTGTTTATTCATAAGACACCTCCAAATTACCAATACACCTTAAATATATTATACAACTACTTCATATTAATGTCATTACTTATTTTCTCTACTATTTCCTCTTCTGTCATAATATCTTTATCTAGAAAAATCACTCTAGGATCTCTTCTAAACCAGGTTAATTGACGCTTAGCATAATTTCTTGATCCTTTTTTTATCATTTCAATAGCTTCATCTTTTTTAATCTTACCTTCAAGATAATATAACATCTCTTTATACCCAATACCTTGCATTGATTGCATAGATGAAGTATATCCCATTTGCTTTAATTTTATGCATTCTTCTTCTAGCCCCCTATCTATCATGATATCTACCCTCTTATTTATTCTAGAATATAAATTTTCTCTATTCATTGTTAATACATAATAGTAAATATCATAATCAGATTTATAAAAATCATTTCCAGCATTAAATGAACTAAATGGTTTTCCAGTAAGCTTAAAAACTTCAAGAGCCCTTATAACTCTTTTTCTATTATTATAATGTATCTCCTTATAACTTATAGGATCTATATCTTTTAATAAATCATGTATATATTCATTTCCTTTTAAGTTAGCCTCATTTTCTAAGTAATTTCTATAATTCTCATCAATTTCAGCATCGGTAAAATCCATATTACAAGTTAATGCATTTATATAAAGACCAGTTCCCCCAGTAATTATAGGTAGTTTATTTTTATCCACAATTTTCTTTATAAATTTATCACCTAAATGTTTATAATCAGATACTGAAAATTTAATATTTGGATCTACTATATCAATCATATAATGATTAATATCTTCCATCTCATCTTTAGTAATTTTAGCAGAACCTATATCCATGTATTTATATATTTGCATTGAATCTGCTGAAATAATTTCTCCATTCAAATTTTTTGAAAGCCTTATGGATAGAGCTGTTTTTCCTACAGCTGTAGGTCCACCTAAAACTAATATCTTTTTCTTTGTCATAAAAAATTTCATCCTTTTATTTTAAACTATTCTTCTAAATTTCTTCTCTAATTCAAAGTTTGTAAATTTTATTATTGTTGGCCTGCCATGCGGACAATGAAATGGATCTTCAATAAATCTTAAGTCTTCAATTAATTTAATCATTTCTCTTTCGTTTAAGAAATCATTTCCTTTTACAGCAGATTTACAGGCCATGGTTGCAATTTTATTATATTTTATATCAATTGTTTTTCCGCTTCCTAAACTTTTCAAATCATCTATAATACTTAAAAATAATGATTTAGAATCTAATTTACCTAAAAAGTAAGGAACTTCTTTTAATGCTAAAGTATTTCCACCAAAATAATCTATTTTAAATCCAGCATCACTAAAAACAGTGCTGTTCTCTTCATAAAAAGCCAATTCATCTACTGTTAATTCTATAATAGTAGGTACTAGTAAAGGTTGAACTACAATTGACCCATTTTTTATTGAATTCATATATTTTTCAAATAATATTTTTTCATGAGCTGCATGCTGATCAATTAAATATAATGTTTCATTAAATTCTCCTATAATATACGTCTTGTTAAATTGTCCTATTATCCTTAATGGCGGAAATTTTGCGATCCTTTCTACAGTAATAGAACTTTCTGTATCTGTATTTATATCTATAGATACAGTAGGCTTTGAATATTCATGTTTTTCATATAATATATTCGAAGAACTATCATTAGTATCTATAGGAGAATGATTTGTATCATAGCTATATTCAATATTTATATTATCATCATTTAAACTATGTATAGGAATATCTTTATTTATTAGCTTTTCTTTTAATTTATTAAGTTCTTCTTTCTGCTCAGTTATTGCTGCTGAATAGTCAAGAGAATCTCTATTTAACTTCTCATTTTTTTCAAATGAGTTAAACTTAATATTATCATCATTTATATTTAAATCCATTTCAAAGTTTTCTATTCTTGTAGAGTTAGCAATTGTTTCTTCTGGTAATTTAAATTCATTAAATACATCTTCTTTAAGTGCTTTGTGCACTGCATCAAATACACATTTAAATATAACTCTATCATCTTTAAATTTTATTTCTGCCTTAGTTGGATGTATATTAACGTCAATATATTCAGGATATACATTAATGAATAATACAAAGAAAGGAAATTTATTCACTGTACTAAAAGATTTAAATGCATTTTCTACCGCTGCAACTAGTGTTTTATTTTTTATATATCTTCCATTAACGAAGATACTTTGATTATTTCTAGAACCTCTAGCTATCTCTTCTTTCCCAATAAAACCATCTACTGAAATAAAATCTCTATCATTCTTAAAATAGATCAAATTATCACTAATTTTTTTCCCATAAATAGATCTTAGAACATCTTTTACATTTCCATTTCCAAAAGTATTTACAACCTTTTTGCCATTATTAAATAGTTTAAAGCTTATATCAGGGTTAGATATAGATATTCTATTTATTATATCTGTAATAATAGATCCTTCTCTTGTAAAAGACTTTAAAAACTTTTTCCTTGCTGGTACATTAAAAAATAAGTCTTTAACTTCAATTGCAGTTCCATTATTAGTTCCACAATCAGTTTCTTTTAAAATCTCTCCACCTTCTATATATATTTCTCTACCAAACTCATTATCAGAAATCTTAGTTTTTAAATTAACTTTAGAAACAGATGCAATAGAAGCCAAAGCTTCACCTCTAAACCCTAAAGTATTTATTGAAAATATATCTTCAACACTCTTTATTTTACTTGTTGCATGAGGAAGAAAGGCCTTCTTTATATCATCTGGATGTATACCATCCCCATCATCGATTATTTTGATTAAGTTACAGCCACCTTCAATTATTTCAATAGTTATATTTTTAGCCCCGGCATCTATACTGTTTTCTACTAATTCTTTTACAACAGAAGAAGGTCTTTCGACTACTTCTCCTGCTGCTATCTTATTTGCTGTATTATCATCAAGTAAATTTATTCTTTTCAAAGTTTATCAACCCCTATTTTAACTTCTTAGCATCACTAACTAATTTATAGAGTTTATTCATAGCTTCAAGAGGATTTAATTCTAAAATATCCACTTCTGAAAGCTCCTTTATAAGATTTTCTTTTTCCATGAAAGAGAAGTCAAGTTGCATATTGTCATTGTTAGTATTATTAATTTTTTTATTTACAATAGATTCTTCTACTCTTTCTTCTTCAATTCTTTCAACTGCAATTTCTTTTTCATATTCTTTCTTTAATACTTCTTTAGTACTATTTTCATAAGTATTATTTCCTTCTAACTCATCCAATATTTCTTTTGCTCTATCTATTACTTCTTTTGGAAGACCAGCAAGTTTTGCAACTTCTATACCATATGATTGGTCTGCTCCACCCTCAATAATTTTTCTTAAGAATATTATATTATCTTCTAGTTCTTTAACTGCAACAGAGTAATTTTTAACTCCTGGTATTTTACCTTCAAGCTTTGTTAGTTCGTGGTAATGAGTTGCAAATAATGTATTACATTTTAAATTATTATTCTTTGAAATATGTTCTATAACTGACCAAGCTATACTAAGTCCATCATATGTTGATGTACCTCTTCCGACTTCATCTAATAATACTAAGCTTTTGTGGGTCGCATTATTTAAAATATTTGATACTTCCCACATTTCAACCATAAATGTAGACTTTCCTCCTGCAAGATCATCAGAAGCACCTATTCTTGTAAAAATCTTATCGCATATTGATATATCTGCTTCCTTAGCTGGAATAAATGATCCTATTTGAGCCATTAATGTTATTAGTGCTACTTGTCTCATATAAGTTGATTTACCAGCCATATTAGGTCCAGTTATTAATAAAAGTCTATTATCATTACTATTTAGTAATGTATCATTAGAAACAAATTCACCTCTGCCGATTACTTTTTCTACAACAGGATGTCGTCCATCAGTTATTTTTATTAATCCATTTTCATTAATATTAGGTCTTACATAATCATTTTCTAAAGCAATGATTGATAAAGTTGATATTGAATCTAAGTTACCAATGATTCTTGCACTCTTTTTTAATTTTGATATTTTTTCAGATACAATGCTTCGTATATCTAAAAATAAATTATACTCAAGATTAACTAGCTTTTCTTCTGCACCTAAAATTTTATCTTCCATTTCTTTTAAGTCTTGAGTAATGTATCTTTCAGCATTCGCAAGAGTTTGCTTTCTTATATATCTACCTTCTGGTATTGATGAATAATTAGCCTTTCTAATTTCAATATAGTAACCAAAGACTTTATTGTATCCAACCTTCAAAGATTTAATTCCAGTAATTTCTCTTTCTGAGTTTTCTAAAGATGCAATCCATTCTTTACCGTGAAGTTTTGCTTTTCTTAATTCATCAACTTCTTCTGAATAACCATCTTTAATTATATTTCCTTCTTTAATACTCATTGAAGGATCATCTAAAATTGCATTATATAATAATTCCTTTAAATCTTTTAATATATCTAACTCTTCATAGTATTCATTAAGCAAACTAGATTTACAATATCCCAAAGTTTCTTTTATATATGGTAATTTATCAAGTGAAGCTCTAAGAGAAACTAAATCTTTTCCATTAACATTTCCATTTGCTATCTTTCCTACAATTCTTTCTATATCATATATATCTTTAAGTGCAATTCTGATATCTTCATTTAGACTTATTGCATTATAAAGTTCTTCTACAGCATCTAGTCTATTTTCTATTTCAAACTTAGATATAAGAGGTTCATCTATCCATTTTCTTAAGACTCTTGCTCCCATTGAAGTACATGTTTTATCCATCACCCAAAGTAAAGAACCTTTTTTATTCTTCTCTCTTATATTTTCAGTAAGCTCTAAATTTCTTCTTGAGCTACCATCAATAGTCATATAATTAATTATATCGTATTTCTCAAGAAAATTTATATTTGCAAGACTCATTTTTTGTGTTTCATAAACATATTTGAGTAATATTTTACATGCTGTTTTACTGGCACTATCTAACTCTGAAAGTTCTGCTTCACTGAATTGTGATACTAATTCATCATCAGTAGTTCTAAAGCTAGATAAATCCTTTTTGGTTAATAATGCAGTTGTATAACTTGATAATTCATCTGTAAATTTATCAGTTATATTTATATCAACTATTATTTCTTTTGGATTAATTTTTGTTATCTCATCAAATAATGTACTTTTAATAGTAGTAAATGATGTTGTTTTAAATTCTCCAGTACTTATATCAGTTAATGCAATTCCAGTATTATTATTTTCTTCATATATAGCTAATAGATATGTATTAGAATTATTTTCACTATTACTATCTACATATGTACCTGGTGTTATAACTTTAATTACATCTCTTTTTACTATACCTTTAGCTACACTTGGATCTTCAACTTGCTCGCAAATAGCTACTTTATAACCCTTAGCAACTAATCTTGATATATATCCTGAAGAGGCATGAAATGGTATACCACACATAGGTGCTCTTTCATCTAAACCACAATCTCTGCCTGTTAATACTAATTCAAGTTCCTTTGATGCAGTTTTAGCATCATCAAAGAACATTTCATAAAAATCCCCTAATCTAAAAAAGACTATACAATCTTTATAATTTTCCTTTATTTCAAAGTATTGTTTCATCATGGGAGTTAACGCCATACACTTTCACTTCCTTTAACTTTTTTATACTTAATCCTTTTAATATCAAGGATTAGAGACACTTACCATATATTTCATATAGAATAAAATCCACTTATTTTAACGTTTTTTTACTTATTATTTATGACGGATTTATGACGAATTACATAATTTGAGAAATCGTCATAAATAAGTACTGAATCAATGATATTTACTTATTTCTATAAGATTATAACATAATGAAGTATAACATAAAAATTTAATTGAATAAATAAAAGCACTTTTAAACATAGCATTTTCAAATTATTTTAGGTAAAAAACATATAGTATAATATATTTTCTTTTGATATTATACAATAATATCTATTACTTATATTTATTTAACACCTAATTTATCTTGTTTTAATTATACTATAATTAAAAATTCTCTGTATAAATATATGAAGTGCCATTTTTAAATAATTTAAAGCTTTATATTCACTTATTGATATTTTAAAGTTATGTTATAGTGCAATTCCTCTCACTTCTAAAACAAATTTAGCCTAATTAATAATTTTAGATTGGTTAAACTATCTTGTAATAAAAAACAAGACAATACCTTAGATTCGCAGGTATTGTCTTAATCTAATGAAATTTTATGAGTTTTTATAAATCTCTATCAAAAAGTTTTAGTATATTTTCATTAGATAGATTACTAAATAATTTATTATTTAAAGAATCTTTGCCTATAAGATTCTCAATAAGTTCTCTTTTACGATCTTGAAGATTGATAATTTTTTCTTCAATAGTACCTTCAGAAACAAGTTTTATAACTTCAACAATATTTTCTTGACCAATTCTATGAGCTCTGTCAGTAGCTTGCTCTTCTACAGCTGGATTCCACCAAGGATCAAAATGTATAACAACATCTGCACTTGTTAAATTTAATCCAGTACCGCCAGCCTTTAATGATATTAAGAATACCTTTGTATCATCTTTATTAAACCTATTAACCAATTCTTGTCTAGTAGATGATTTCGTAGATCCATCTAAATAATAATAAGATAACCCATCACTTTGCAACATGTCTTTAATTTTATTTAATACAGAAGTAAACTGAGAAAATACTAATATTTTATGTCCATCAGAAGTCATATCAATTAATAACTCCCTTAATGCAGATAATTTACCACTAGCACCTTTATAATCTTCCATTACAAGAGATGGATCTAAACAAATTTGTCTTAATTTAGTTATATATGATAATATCTCAATCTTACTTGTATTAAGTTCATCATTTTTAACCTTATCTTCTATTATATCATTTATATATTTTGCATAAGATGCATATATCTTTTTTTGCTCTTTATCCATATCTACTTTGATTATCTTTTCAATTTTATCAGGCAATTCATTTAAAACATCCTTTTTACGCCTTCTTAAAATAAATGGGGATATTAATAATCTTAATTCGTTTAGTATAACTTCATCTTCATCTAGAGTTCTATTAAATTTAGAGTTGAAACTATCTTTATCATATAAGAAACCAGGCATAATAAAATCAAAAATAGACCATAACTCCATTAAATTATTTTCAATAGGGGTGCCTGTAAGTGCAAATCTATTGGTTGCATTAACTCTTTTACATGCATTTGTATTTTTAGCTGAAAAATTTTTAATATATTGAGCTTCATCTAAAAAACAAAAATCAAATTCAATATTTTTATACAACTCATAATCTATTCTAAACAAGTTATATGTAGTTATTATTACATCATACTCTTTAATATTATTTAGAATTTCTAACCTTTTTTTCTTAGTATCATTTATAAGACCTACTTTAATACTTGGAGCAAACTTTAAAAACTCATCTCTCCAGTTATATATTAAAGAAGTTGGAGCTATAATTATTGACTTGCTTTTTTCTTTTGATAATATAAAGCTAATGGCTTGAAGAGTTTTACCTAATCCCATCTCATCTCCTAAAATTCCACCAAACCCAAGATCTGATAATTCTTTAAACCAATGCAACCCATAAACTTGATAGTTTCTTAGATTAGCATTTAATCCTTTTGGTATAATTGATTTTGATAGATTATTAGAAGACAATCTATTTGATATATCATTTAAAATAGAATTTCCTTTAAATACTCCAAATAAATCTGTTAACTTTTTATTTACATATAAACTTTTTCCTTTTGTAAAAGCAATTGTATCATCAGAGAGTTTTTTATCATTTAAAGTATCAATTAATCTTAAAAATTCTTTTATTTGGATTTCTTCTAAATCTAAAAAATCTCCATTTTTTAATTTGTAATATTTTTTATTTTCTTTAAAACTTTTTAGTATGTTATAAAATTCTTCTTCTGATATATTTGATATTGAATATTTAAATTCAAAATAATCATTTTTGCCTCTGCGGACCTCAACTTCAAAATTATTTTTATTAAGTTTTAGTACACCTTTAAAGCTTTCAGAATAGAATACCTCCCCTAACTCTTGCAGAATATGCACTTTGGTCTTAAAGAAATCAAATATAACATCATCATCACGCAAAAATGCAAAAAGCTTATTATCGATTTTTTCTATACCAATACTTTTTAAACTATTTATAACTTTAGTCTCATTTATAGTATCTCTATAAATATATACATCCTTAATTTCATCGAATATATTGAATTCATAATCACCATATTTAACATTTACTTTTAAAAAAATCATTTTATCTCTGTCAAAATAAAATTTAAATTTTACAGGAGTTGATACAATATTTTTAGTTATATTTTTATCAAGTATTACTGTATTAGATAAATCATTAATAGTAGGTATAAGCTCTTTATATACTCTATCTTTCTGGCTTTCTAAAAAAGTAATCTCATCTGTATTAATAAATGTGTTGATAAGTGGATATAATTTTTCACATTGCTTCATTGATGGTATATATATTATAGTATCATAAAGAAATACATCACCACTTCCTCCTAAATCTTCTGGAAGTCCTCTAGGAAGTATAAAAGAAATAAGATTATTTTTTTCTTTTAATTCTATAGGAAGAGGAATATCATCAACAATTATTTCACTCTCTATTTTTCTAGAATAAAAACCAGTATTTAAAAATATTCTATTTTCCTTAATGATCTCAAAAAACATTCTTAACATACCTTTAGGTATCCAAATTTCCTTGCCATTAATATGTTTATCTTGACTTCGTTTAAAGTTATTTGAATTTACATCTATATCTTTTAACATTTCAATAAATTTAAAAAGCTGTACATCATTATAAGAAAATTTTTGTTTAGTTATGTCAAAAGTGAAATCTTTTCCATATGAAATAGGGATAGAATTATATTTATTTAAAAGAAACATATTTATATCTTTTAATAAGTACATTTTTGAATTCCTAGAATTTTTAAACCCAACTTTAAATTCAGCACCTATTTTATGAGACCAAGAATTTCTATTTATATAAACATCAATTTTTAATAAATCCTTATTATTGCATAATAAATCTAGCATAGTATTAGATTTATTACTATCTAATAATTTATTTAGCTCAAAGAAATTATTCTTTTTAAGGTTTTCTTTTAAAGTAGAATCATCTTCTAATTTTTCTAAAAATCTATAAAATGAAGCACAGAGATGTTTACAAGCATAGTTTTTAGATTTAAGCTCATTATTCTCAAAATCTCTACATGTACATTTGATATTAATAACCTCATAAAGGTTTGAATCTATATTTATATTACAATTATATTTACTATAAAGGTCTTCTGAAATAACATTTGTACTTATATTTATCTCATTTATTGAGCTATTATATAAATAATCTATATTTTCAACTAGATCATTATTTAGAACCCTCATACCATCATTTATCTTTCGTGTAGTTACGCTTCTATTAAATCCTTCTATAAAATTTTGTTTTATCATTAAATTCACCTACATTTTTGAATATATACATAGAATAAATTAAAGTTAACTTATATGCAACCTATATACAATAAAAAGGATAGCTAAATAACTAAGCTATCCCTTATTTTAAAATTTTATAATAATTCTCCTACTAGTGAGAATGGCTGAGCTCTAACAATTTTTAAATTAATCAGTTGGCCTATTAGTGACTTATCACCTGCAAAATTAACTAATTTTCCATTTCTAGTTCTTCCCATTAATTTTGTTTCATCATTCTTACTTGGTCCTTCTACTAAAATTTCTACTATTTTCCCTTCATATTCCTTATTGCTTCTTATAACACCTTCATTAACAGCTTGTACAAGCTTATTAAATCTTTCATGTTTTACATCATCTGGAACTTGATTTTCCATTCTATCTGCAGGAGTATGATTTCTTCTTGAATAAATAAATGTATAAGCAGCATTATAACCTACTTCTTTAACTAATGATAATGTATCATTAAAGTCTTCTTCAGTTTCACCTGGAAAACCAACTATTATATCTGTAGTTATAGTTGCATTAGGTATCTCTTCTTTAATTTTATTAATTAGATACATATATCTCTCTCTATCATAATGTCTATTCATTTCTTTTAAAATTCTGTTTGATCCACTTTGAACTGGTAAATGAATTTGCTCGCAAAGTTTATCACATTCTTTTATAGCAGAAATTACATCTTCATTTAAATCCTTTGGATGTGAAGTCATAAATCTAACTCTTTCTAATCCATCTATCTCATTTATTAATCTAAGTAATTTTGCAAAGTCTATTGTTTCTTCTAAACCTTTTCCATATGAATTAACATTTTGTCCTAAAAGAGTTATTTCCTTATAACCTTTTGATACTAATTCTTTAATTTCTTTTATTATTTCTTCAGACTTTCTACTTCTTTCTCTACCTCTTACATAAGGAACTATACAATATGTGCAAAAGTTATTGCAACCATACATTATTGTAACAAAAGCCTTCGTACTATTTTCTCTATCTATTGGAATTCCTTCTATTATTTCAGTTTCTTTATTTAATATTTCTTTAACTTGAACACCTTCAGTTTTTACTCTATTAAGATATTCAGGAAATTTATATGAATTATGAGTACCAAAAATAATATCTACATATGGGAATGTTTTTAATACCTTATCGGCCATTCCTTCCTGTTGCATCATACATCCACATATTCCTATTATCAAATCTGGATTTTTCCTTTTGTATTTTTTCATCATACCTAAGTTTCCAAAAACCTTATTCTCCGCATTTTCTCTAACACAACATGTATTAAAAAGTACAATTGAAGCATCCTCAATACTTTCTGTTTTTGTATATCCTATTCTTTTTAACATTCCAGAAAGTTTTTCAGAATCTTCTTCATTCATTTGACATCCATATGTAGTGATAAAGAAATGTTTTCCTGTATTACTTTTCTTAGTATCTTTGTACTTTTTTATATCAAATTCCATTATATTTCCTCCGACTTATAAACATATTTATATTTTAAAATTACCTAATGTATTATAGCATAAAAAAATGAAGAAATAAAACATAGATAATATTTAATATTATCTATGTTTTATTTAGTTTTTACTTTAATATCTAAATTCTAATTAAAACTTTTATAGTTATATAAAGTAATAAATATTACGTATTCTATATACTCTTATTATGCCTTTATCCATGTATTATAATATCCTATAAATTTAAAACCTATTTTATTATAAAGATTTAGTGCCTTATAATTTGAATAGTCGACTCTTATATATAGTTCAGATAGCTTTATGTCATAGGATAGATTTATAAGATATTCTAATAGATACTGTCCATATCCCAATCCCCTATATTTTTTTAAAATACCAAAGTTAACTACCATATACATATTTTTATTATATACAATTTGTCCATATCCTATTTCTTTGTTATTTAATAAGATAAAAATACATAAATCTTTTTTATAATACTTCTGACTTTCTTCATATTTAATATCTTTTATATGAAGAGGTTCTCTTCCCGTATCATTAAAAATCTCATTTTGTATTTTACATCGTAACTCCTCATCAGTATTAGGTATAAAGGTTCTAAATGAAATATTAGTATTATTTGATATTTTTATTTTAGAATATAAATCATATTTTAATAATTTAGTTATTCTACTCTTACTAAAACAATTGTTAATAAGAATCTCTTTTGTTATTTCATCTTCATAAGTTTGATAAGCTATAATTTTATTTTCAAATTTTTTTATATTATCTATATTCACTAATTTTACGAACTCATTTTTTATATATAAATCATTAATAACAATAGTATCTATAGAAGATTGTTCAAAATATATATAACCTATATATTGATTATCAAATAGTATCATTATTATTTGATTTTTATAAAACATTCTTTTTATGAAGTTTAAATCATTATAAAGTGAAATTATATTGTATCTATATTTATTTATATAAAAAAACTCATTTACTAACGTTGTAAGATTAGAGAAATTTTTATTATTTAATTTCTCATAATGTACCATATAAGAATACCCACCTCATAAATTATTATTTTAAAATAACCCCTAAAATAGGGGTTATAATATATTAAACATCTTTCATGCTTAAACTTATTCTTTTATTTTCTTCATCTACAGCTAATATTTTAGCTTTTATTTCATCACCTATTTTTAGGACATCACTCGGGTTATTAATTCTATCATGACTTATTTTAGATATGTGAACAAGTCTGTCTAAGCCAGGCTCTAATTCGACAAATGCTCCAAAATCATTTATTCTAACAACTTTACCTAGTACAACTGAGCCTTCAGGATATTTATCTGAAGCATTTTTCCAAGGTTCAGGAGTAAGTTCTTTAATGCTAAGTGACAATTTTTTATTTTCTTTATCTAGTTCAATAACCTTAACATCAATTATATCTCCACTCTTTAGATAATCTTCAGCCTTTTTCACATGATTCCATGATATTTGTGATAAATGAATTAATCCATCTACACCATTTACCTCTGCAAATGCTCCAAAATTAGTAAATCTTTTTACTTCAGCCTTTACTATATCTCCAACTTTTAAAGATCCTAAAACTTGTTGCTCATTAATCTCCTTTGCCTCTTCTTGAATAATTCTTCTTGAAGCTACAACTCTTGAAGGATTTTCTTTATTAAAATCTATTAGTTTAACAACTAAAGTTTGACCTTTATATTCATCTTTATTATTAACAAATCTCATATCTATTTGTGATGCAGGAACAAATATTCTTATTCCATTATAATAACCTACTAGCCCTTTTTCTTTTATTTCAGAAATTTTTAGTTCAAAAGTTTCACCACTATTAAATAGTTTTTCAAGTGAAGAAACTATTTCTTCTTTTTCATATTCTAATCTAGATAAAACAACAAATCCATTCTCATTGTTGAGTTTAATTA
Organism: Clostridium sardiniense; assembly: GCF_019753795.1. Classification (NCBI taxonomy): domain Bacteria; kingdom Bacillati; phylum Bacillota; class Clostridia; order Eubacteriales; family Clostridiaceae; genus Clostridium; species Clostridium sardiniense. The sequence goes on from NZ_JAIKTU010000006.1 coordinate 226,834, forward strand.
CTTTAGCTTTTATTGTATCACCAACATTAAGATTTGAAGCATATTCACTAGGATCAACCTTTGCAGTTAATTCTCTAAAAGGGATTATACCATCAGATTTATAACCAATAAGTGATACAACAACTTCATCTCTAGCTATAGATAATATCTCTCCTTCTATTTCATCCCCAATGTGGAATCTTTTGTCCATTTCATTCATTAATTTTAATTGTTCATCATTTTTAATGTTTTCACCTTGCATAATATCAATAACCTCCCTAATTATCCAATCTGGTGTTGAAGCACCAGCTGTAATACCAATCTTTTTAAAGTTTTTATTTATAAATTCACCTGTTAATTCTAATGAATTTTCAATATGAATAGTATTCTCACAATTTGCTTTAGATATTTCATAAAGCTTTGTTGTATTTGAACTATGTTTACCACCTATAACAATCATAGCATCTACTTGATTAGATAATTCATATGCACTTTTTTGTCTTACCTCTGTAGCTGAGCATATTGTATTAAATGATAGAAGTTCATCTGTCATAGTAGCTAAATTATTAATAGTAGTATTCCAGTTTTCTTCTTTTTCTGTAGTTTGTGATACTACACATATTTTATCAGAAATTTTTGTATCAAATTCTCCATTTGGCGTAATTGTTGCTTTATTATTGCACCATCCATTTATTCCAATAACTTCTGGATGATCTTTATCACCCAATATAACTATGTTATATCCATCACCTGAATATTTTTCAACTTTCTTTTGTATATTAGTAACAAATGGACAAGTTGCATCTATAACTTCAAGACCTCTAGACTTAAGATTTTCAACTACGTCCTTTGGTACCCCATGTGACCTTATTACAATAACATCACCATTTACTAATTCATCTATATTATTGTAGTCCATTGAATAAATATCATTTTCTTCTAAATATTTAACAACATCACTATTATGAATAAGTGGACCTAAAGTATAAATTTTTTTCCCATATTGATTTTTTATATCAATAGATTTTTCTACTGCCCTTTGTACACCAAAACAGAAACCAGCATTTTCTGCTAATATTACTTTTCTCATAATTGTACTCCTAATATAATACTAATTAATCTTAGATTTTATAAACTCATTTATTTTGTTTGTAACTTGCTCAATATTTAGGCCAGTTGTATCAATTTCAACGGCATCATCAGCTTTTCTTAATGGATCTATGGCTCTTGTACTATCTTCATGATCTCTTCTTATTATATCTTTTAATATTTCATCATAAGAACATTCTATATTTCTATTTACTAATTCCGTATATCTTCTTTCTGCTCTTTCTTCTGGAGTTGCAGTTAAGAAAATTTTAAAGTTTGAATCCTTTAATACAACTGTTCCTATATCTCTACCATCCATTATAACATTATATTTATTTGACATATCTCTTTGTAGTTTTACAAGCATTTTTCTAACTTCTGGTATTGAGGCGTATGCAGAAACTATTGAGCTAATTTCTGGCATAGTTATTTTTTCTTGTATATTCTCACCATTTAAAATTAAATCATCGTTTTCAAAATGCATTTCCATATTTAATATTAAGTTGCAGATTTCTGAAATGTTTTCTGCTTTCAAATTATTTTCTGATGCTTTTAAAGCAACAGCTCTATACATAGCACCAGTATTTATATACATTAAATCAAATTCTTTCGCTACAAGTTTAGCTATTGTACTTTTTCCTGCTCCCGCTGGACCATCTATTGCAACTGATAATTTCAAATTATTTTCCACCTTTCTAAATAACAACTATAAGTATCATTATATAATTATATTCTTTTTATAACAAGCATTTTAGATACTACTTCCAGCTACATATCCAGTAGATAATGCTATTTGTACATTATATCCACCAGTAAAAGCATCAACATCTATTACTTCTCCTGCAAAAGATAAATTATCTATAATTTTACTTCTCATTGTTGAAGGATCTATCTCTTTTGTATCTACTCCTCCAGCTGTAACAATAGCCTCTTCTAAAGGTCTTAGACCTTTTACTGTAAGTTTAAAGTTTTTTATTAAATGAACTAAATTTCTTCTTTCTTCCTTAGTTATTTCATTAACCTTTTTATTTTCATTAATTTTTGATAGTTTTATAATTATAGGTAAAATCTTTTTTGGTAATAAATCATCTAAAGAATTTTTAAAATCTTTATTTATGTATTTTTTAAAATCTTTTTGTATTCTTAAATCTAAGGCTTTTATATCTAGAGCGGGCTTTAAATCAATTATTACTTCATAATTTTTATTATTTTTAATAAATCTACTCCCACTTAAAACTAGAGGTCCTGATATACCAAAATGAGTAAAGAGCATTTCTCCAAAATCTTTAAATACCTTCTTATTATTCTCATATATAGCTAGCTCAATATTTCTAAGAGATAGACCCATTAGATCTTTTACTATTTCATCCTTTATCTCTATTGGAACAAGTGATGGTTTTAATTCTTTTATTTTATGGCCAAGTTCTTTAGCAAATCTTTGACCTTCTCCTCTAGAACCTGTAAGGGGATATGAAGCACCACCTGTACATATTATAAAGTGATCTCCTTCGATTATATTACTATTATTTATTTCAACTCCAGTTATTTTATTACAATTTTTTATTATTCTAGTTACTTTACTATTAAGCATTATTTTTATATTACATTTTGTAATAGCTTTTGATAAACCTTTAATAATATCTGAAGATTTATCAGAGTTTGGAAAAACTCTCCCTCCTCTTTCAACCTTTAATTTAATACCTTCATCCTCAAAGAAATTAATAGTATCTTCATTAGTAAAAGTATATAAAGAACTATATAAAAAATAAGGATTCCCAGGAATATAGTTGAAAAATTCTGAAATATCTTTACTATTAGTTACATTACATCTTCCCTTACCTGTAATAAATAACTTTTTTCCTAATCTATCATTTCCTTCTATTAAAATCACTTCATTATTTTCACTTGCAGTTATTGCTGCCATCATTCCCGCTGGGCCAGCTCCTATAACTACTATTTTACTCATTTAATCAGCTCCTTAATTAATTGCTAAAACAATTGTACTACACTAGAAAAAAAAAGTTAACTAAAATAAGATATTTATAAATATAATCTAAATAACATATTGTTATTTAGATTTTTTTGTTTATATTATCCAAATATATTTTTTAGATAAATATATTTGGATAATATACGTATAAATTGAACTTTTCTATATAACAAATGACTCTATGAATATTCATAAAGTCATTTGTTATATAAATATATTAATTTCTAAAAAGTCTATATAAAATAATATGGACTAATCATCATTTTCACCTATAGTTTTATTATTTATTTGGTATATATTATAATCTTGCCAAATTGCTTCTAAAGAACCAAATGTATTTGCAATATTCTCTTTCTCTCTCATTCCAACTGCTATAATTAAAGCATTAACTAATGATAATGGGGCAACAAGGGAATCTACAAATGATGCCATATTACTCTGAGCAATTAATGCTAAATCAGCTTTAGATGCTAATGGAGAAATTAAACTATCAGTTAATGCAACTACTTTAGCTCCTTTTGCTTTTGAAAAATCTAATGCATCGATTGTTTTTGAAGCATATCTTGGGAATCCTATACCAATTACTAAGTCCCCTTCTTTAACATTTATAATCTGCTCAAATATATCTGAAATTCCATAGCTTACAGTTCTAACATTTTGAAGAATTATATTTAAATAAAATCCTAAAAATTCTGCAATAGCTGTTGAACTTCTTAGCCCTAATATGTAAATGTTATTAGCTTTAAATATTTCATTTACAACTTCCTCAAATACATTAGGATTAATCTTTTCAAGGGTTGCTCTTATATTTTCAATATCTGCTTTCAAAACTCCCTTTAGTGCATCACTATCAGATACATATTCATTAGAAAGCTCCAATCTCTGTACAGTAGTAAGTTTATTTTTAATTAACTCTTGAAGAGCTTTCTGAAGTTTTGGATATCCACTAAAGCCTAACTCGTTAGCAAATCTTACAACTGTAGATTCTGAAACTCCTACAGACGTTCCTAATTTTGCAGCTGTCATAAAAGCAGCCTTATCATAATTATTTAATATATACTCTGCTATTAGCTTTTGACCCTTACTTAATCTTTGAAATTTAATCTGAATTAATCTCATTAAATCTTTATTATCATTAAAATCTTTATCCATTATTATCTACCTACTTTACAATCTTTTGCAATAACAATTTTATCACTTAATGATAGATTTTTCAATAAAAATTTCATATTTTATATATTTAAAATACAGTTTTTTATTTTTGTATTAATTAAATTACTACAATATTAATAAATTTATATTTAACTATTTTTTTCGATAACTACAAGCATTGGTGCCGTTTTGCTCCTGTTTAAAAATTGATGAATCATCACTCCATATTCTTTTTTTGAGATTTTTTCTAGAAAATTTAATATGCAAGATTGTTCTTTTTTACCTTCATCATGCCCAATATAAATGCATATTGTCATAATTCCACCTGGATTAAGAATTTCTAATCCAGTTTTTATACTTTCTAGTGATGTAGTATGTTTTGTTGTTATTTCCTTTGAAGTCCCAGGTAAAAAACCAAGATTATACATAATACAGTCAACATTCTCGGTTATATAATTATTAAATTTATGGTGTGAATCACAAATGACTGTAACATTATCTTTATTTTTATCACTATATCTTATACAAGCTTTCTCTTGCACATCGAAAGAATATACTTTATTAAAATTTAAAGATAAGAAGTCAGTGTCATATCCATTTCCTAATGTACCATCAATTGCTACATTTTTATTTTTTAAATACTTATTAATTATATTATGTGATAATTCACTAATATCACCTACATAATTAAACATTTAAAATCCTCCTTAACATATATCATGTATTTATTATAAAGAATTAATATAATTAAGTTCATCTTTTGTTAATTCTCTATATTCACCTTTCTTTAAATACCCAAGTTTAATATTCCCTACAGAAATTCTCTTTAAGCTTACCACATTATGGTTGAATGCCGAACACATTTTTCTTATTTGCCTATTTTTACCTTCATGTATAACTATTTCTACTGTAGAATTATTATTTTCAAAAGAGATTTCCTTAATTTCACAGTTAGCAGTTACATACCCACCAATATCTACTCCATTCATGAATAAATCCATTTCTTTTTGAGTAAACTTTCCTTTTACAACTGCTATATATTTCTTTTTAATTTTTACTCGTGGATGAATTATTTTATTATAAATGTCTCCATCATTTGTTAAAAGTAATAAACCTGAACTATCATAGTCAAGTCTTCCTATTGGAAATACTCTTTCATTAATATTAATTAGATCCATAATAGTTTTTCTTCCTTTTTCATCATTAAGAGATGTTATATATCCTTCAGGTTTATATAACAGTAAATATACCTTTTTTTCTTCTGGTACAATTATTTTATCATTATATTCTACAACATCTACATTTGGAGTTACTTTTATACCTAATTCTTTTACACATAAACCATTTACTTTAACTTTTCCTTCAGTAATTAATAATTCACATTTCCTTCTAGATGCCACTCCGCATTTTGCCATATATTTTTGCAATCTTTCTTCCATGTATAATCCTCCAATATTGTATTTCTTCTATGATTATATATATTAATTTAAGTTTTTACAATAATATAAGCTACATAAAGAGCATCATTTTATAAAGATATGAATTAATAATTTAATATGTAAATATAAAAACTTAGGTAAAAACCTAAGTTTTTATATTTTAAAAGAAGCACCCACGACTTAAAAGTAATATCCATAGTAATGGTACGCCGCCAAATCCACATCCACAACCACAATTACCAAATCCACCGTTATTAAATCCCCCGCAGCCGCAGTTGCCAAATCCACGATTATTAAATCCTCCACAGCCACAATTATTATTACAGCAACAATTGTTACATCTACACCTTCTTGACATGTTAATCAGCTCCTTATCTTTGGTTATTATATACTATTCATAATATATATAATTGTGTTATTTATTTATAATCATTTACGAGTATATGTAACTAAAGTATAATATAGTTAAGTACTTATTAGGAGGGATAATAATGGATAAAAGGAATCGTATTGTAGCACCAAGAAATGTTGTAAATACAAAAATGTTATACATGTTATATATTCTTAAGGAGCTATCAAAAGGTGAAGTAGTATTTGGAAATAAAATTCTAACTGATTTTAAAGAGATGTTTGATTCGACTACTATGCCCTTTCCAGTTTCATCAAGTACTGTATATGAAAGCTTATATGAACTTGAAGAAAGAGATTATGTAGTTTCAAAATGGAGTGGTGAAGATATATCAAATAAAAGAAGTAAAAAAGTATATTCAATAACTGATAGAGGCGTTTCTTATTTAAATTCAAACTTAAGTGATTATATTTTAAATTTAGATAAGACAAAATCTACTCTAGACAAATTAAAACAAATGTTGTTAAAATAAAAAAGAGGTTTATAAGAAATATTTCTTATAAACCTCTTTTTTATTTTATAAACTTAGATATAAGCTTACTTATAATCATATTAGAAATAATTATAAGTATTATTTCTATAAAAATAAATGATATAATATATTTTCCATTATAAAAATAGTTAATCATAAAAATTTCATTTATAATATATGATCCATATGACCCTATTGCAATAGATGCAAAAAAAGTTATTACATACTTAACATTTTTAAAAACAAAAAAGTTCGATATATTTTCCATTTTAACCTTTTTGTTTAGCAATTTAACTATAAATAAAATACCAAATGATATTAATAGGATTAAAAAACTAATAAATATAGTTATTTTATTATTATCTGCTAAATAATATAAAGCATCTTTTTGAAGTTCATATTGAAAATAATTTAAATATGATAGAAAAACATCTCTAATACGAATGATATATGAATAGATATTATTGCTAACTGGATTTGTATTAAAAATTATTCCTATATTAACAATGGTAAAAACAATTAAAGATACAGGTATCAATACTATTGAAATTATTGTAACAAAAGAATTTGAAAATAGTCTATCTATAAGAAGCGAATATGAAATAGTTAATATACCTAAAACTAATAACTTAAACGAATCCTTAAATAGTACTTCATAATAATTAGAACAATAGTACAAAACATCACTATGCTTATATCTAATACATATAGCTAAATAAATATATATAACTATAAATAATATAACTATACCTATATTACATAAAAAGTTATTCCAGAAGATTTCATTTCTATTGTAGGGGCCACTACTGATTACTATCATTTTACTTCTTTTTTTAAGTCCATTTCCAGCAATATATACTAGTATTATTAAGCAAATGAATACGGCTATTGAAAGTACATCAATTAAAATAAATTTATCACTATTAAATGAAGCTATTCTATTTTTAAAATCTATAATCTTATGGTTGCAAATATTTAAATAAGAATAGCTAGTCCATATAAATGTTGCTAATAATATTGACCATTTAGTTGTATAAAACCATTGATAAATTAAACTTTTTTTAATTATATTTTTCATCTATACTCCCCTCTTCAACTTGATAAATAAACATATCCTCTAAAGTTAAGTTTATTTCTTCTATGAATATGGGATTTAGTTTATTTAATTTTTTTATAAAGATATCATTATAGTCTTTTGTGATTAATGTAAAAACTCGGCCTGTTTTACTAATAGCAAATACTTCCTTAAATTCTAAGAAATCTTCTTCATATATTGGTTTATTAAATGCTACTTGTATCTTTTTTACTTTAGAATTTAAATTCTCAAGACTATCATTATACAAAATCTCACAATTATTTATAATAACTATATCATCACATATATTTTCTAATTCATTTAAATGATGTGAGCTTAATATTATAGTTGAATTGTTTTCTTTTGCTTCATTTTTTAATAAATTAAAAAATTTCTTTTTAAAGATAACATCTAGTCCTGAGGTTGGCTCGTCAAGTATTAAATATTTAGCACCTATAGACAATGCAAACATAATATTTACACGCATTTTCATACCTTTTGATAATTGAAATATTTTTTTATCTAAAGGTATTTTAAATAGTTTATTCATCTCTAAAAATTTATCTTCATTAAAATTCTTATATGCAAGTTTATAATATTTTTTTATATCTTTTATTTTAAAGCTAGAAAAGAATGTATTTTCATCTTGTACATAACCTATAGATTCTTTTACTTTTGAATTATCAAAAACATCTATACCATCATATAATATATTTCCTTCTAATGGTTTGTATATACCAGTTAAACAATTTATAAGAGTTGTTTTACCTGCTCCGTTTGGTCCAATTAATCCAACTATTCTTCCTTCATTACAAGTAAAACTTATGTTTTTAAGTATTGATTTATCATCTATACTCATTGAAACATTTCTAATCTCTATCAATTTATCACCTCATTATTAGAATCATCTGAATTTAACTCATTAAACCAAAATAAATCAAATACATAACTTCCCTCTTCTTTTATTACAATAGCGTCAAGGGTTATTGGTATTTTTACTTTGTCAATTACTGAACTTTTTCCATTTGTATAATCATAATTATAAGTTATTCCGTATCCTTTAAATCTAAAGGGAATAATTTCAGTAGATATCTTATAATTATTTATTTTACTAGCTTTATTTATATATTCATTTATTATAGTTTCTTTTTGAGCATCAGATAATTTTATATTCTCTTTTAATTCAACTTTATCATAATTATTTCCTGAATAGGATAGTCTTTTTCTTTTAGATATACAATCATAAAGAGTTTGAGTATCTACATTATTAAATCTATCATCCTGAACACGTAAAAGGCTATTATCAAAAGATTCTATTAAAGAATTTACAGAATAGAATTTATGTTTAGGATTTAATTCTGTTGGCTTTACTATAATTAGTGTTGTTACTATAGTTAGTAAACCTATTAATATTATTATTTTTGATTTTTTCACTCCCCCATCACTCCTATACATAAGAATTTTACATATTTTTCTATAAGTTGTCAATTTATTATTCCTTATATATTTTAAATATTTCTTAATAAATTCAATTGATTTTTTCTTTTATTATATTTTCTTCTGTACATAATTTGTTAAGTGTATTCAATAAATCTTTATATCCATTTTTGATATACTCATTATTACATAAATTTTCATAGGAGATTGTATCAATATTTAAATTCAAAATTTTATTTACATTTCCACCATATATTTTTTCTAATATTGCATAGAACCCCCTTATGACTTCATAATTTTTCTCTTGTGTCCCCTTATTATATTTTAATACATCGTAATTTACTTTCTCAATTATTCCATATAATTGATACAAATAACTTAATTCTCTTATATTATATCTATCACTTAAAGTCGAAACTGCACATGAATAATTTTTATTTATTGGTATAGGATAAATATACTTTATATCATTGCTTTTTGATACTACTCGTATACTTTGATATATAGAAGTGCATATATCTAATCTTATAACATTTGCATTTGCACAAAGTTCTTTAATCTTAAATCGTTCTTCATATTTTCTATTATCCGCTATAATATCATGTTCTTCTTTCATTTTTCTTTTGTGCATCTTATTATTTATAAGCCAACTAAACAAGGCTCCTAGTGCTGAGCCAGCTAGAATTGATAATGCCGAAATTATAGATGTAATTACTGGAATAGGCATATATATCCCTCCTTTTTTATATTAAATTTATTATTAGCAACTTTAACTTTTTTATTACAGTATAAAAAAAGCTAGTTATAAAAACTAGCTTAAAAATACTCTTCTTCAATTTTTTTCTTATAACATTCCATTGAACAATATACTTCTCCTTCAATTTCATCAATATAATTTTGATCTTCAATTAACTTTCCACAATAATGACAAAATATATTATCTTTATTAAATTCATGTTCATGAATTATATCACAATCTATTAGGTTCTTTAAATACTTCTTATATAACATGAAATCCCCCATATAAACTATTACTTAATATATGTTTATTCAAGTAAAATTAAAATATTTTCAATATGGAAATTAAAAACTCAATATTAGCTTCATCATTATCTTCTCTTACATTAATTAAAAAAACTATATTATATAAAAGCAACTTAATTAAATTAATAACTTCTTTTTTAGTTGTTCTTTTAAAATCTTGTAAGTCTAGCTCATTTACAAACTCATATAAACGAATAAGTATAGTTTCTTTTATTATCTTATTTTGATTTAATATTTCAGTTCCTAATCCTTTTCTTTCCTTGATATCAGCATATAAGACATTAATAAACTTTATTGTCTTAAGCTCATTTATTTCTTCTTTAATTAACTCTCTTTTTAATTTATCAAAAGTATTATTCCAGCTTTTTTCTAAGACTTTTAAGAATAAATCACGTTTATTTCCATAATAATTATATAGTGTACCTACTGCAACATCACATTCCTTTGCTATAGCTTTAATATCAACATTATCATAACCGCTATCAGTAAATAATTGCCAAGCAACATTAAATATTTTTTCATCTAGATTCTTTATAATTTTTGGCAATAGACTTCCCCCTTTTATTTATAATACACTTATAGTAAAACATGTTAATAAGTAAATCAACATGTTTAATACAACTTTAATTAAAAACTAATTTTTATATTCTTAAACTTTTATAATATAATTATATTTACTAAAAAATGAGCCTATAAATATAGGCTCATTAATAAAACTTTTTTATATTATTAAGTACTTATAATATTTTTATTTAATATTAATTCAATTTTAAAATCATCAAAGTACATTATTAAATATTTTTTCAACTTGACTTACTTTATATCTACTTACTGGAATAGTTTCATTATTATATAATGTAATAATATTCTTTCTATATTCTTTAATATACTTCTTATTTACTAAATATCCTCTATGAACTTCTATGAATCCATCTTCTTCTAATACTTCTACAAATTTATTAAATTTTATATTATTTGAATAATATATTTCATTCTTTGTATGTATCCTTATCTTTCTATTTTCAATATCAAAATATAATACTTCATCTTTATTTAAATTTAAGAAACCATCTTTTATTTTAAATGAAATTATACTATTTTCTTTTTTATAATAATCTAAAAAATCTTCTATTACTTCTTCAATTTCATCATTTATTCTATTTTTTCTAACGAATCTAAATGGTCTAAATTTAAAGCTTCTATATACACATTTATCAAATGATGTTACAAAAACAAGTTCAGCAGTATTATCTATATTTTTTATTCTTTCAGCAACTTGTAAACCATTTATATTAGGCATGCATATATCTAAAAATATTATGTTATAAAAATTTTTTTTATATGTTTGCATAAAACTTAAGCTATCTGAATACTTTTCAATATTTATATCAACTTGAAATTTTTTAAATATATTATATACTTGTTTTTCGAATATATTTAAAAAATTATAGTCATCATCACAAATGGCAATATTGATCATCTTTATGTCATCCCCCTTTTTTTAATTTTATCATATTATTGGAATCAACTCTTATTAACTTGACTTTTTTTAATATTTGTTCATATACTTAAATTAAAATTTTCTTTTATTAGCCTATTATTTTTTAAATTAAAAGGTATAATAAAAATAGTTGTAAAATATGGAGTGATATATATGATAGTAGAAAACAAATTAATTATTTTAAGTTTAATAGCTTTATTTTTAGCTCAATTTTTAAAAATACCTTTTGGATACATAGTAACAAAAAAAATAGATTTTAATAGATTATTTGAAACAGGAGGAATGCCAAGCTCGCATTCAGCTTTTATAGTTTCACTAACTGTAGGAATAGGTAGAACAAGTGGATTTGAATCTCCTATCTTTGCTCTTTCATTTGTATTTGCATCAATTGTAATGTATGATGCAATGGGTATTAGAAGAGCTGCCGGTGAACATGCTAAACTATTAAATTTAATATTATCAACAGATAATAAATTCAAATTTGATCATACAAAATTAAAAGAGTTATTAGGCCATACTCCATTTGAAGTTCTAGGAGGAATACTATTAGGAATAATCGTAGGATGTTTTTTCCCATTATAAAAGAGTAGATAATAAATTTATTATCTACTCTTTCTTTCTTGAAAATATAATTTGCTTAAATTATAACTATCATCTAATGCATTATGTTGTGATCCTTCAAATAAACTACCATATCTTAAAACTGCATTTTTTAAAGATAATGAATCATCTAACTTTAATATATCCTTACATAATACTTCTTGATAGTCAATATTATAATTAAGAATATAATTAACAATTTCAATGTTCTCTTTTGTTCTATTATTATCATTTTTTAAAACTGAAATATCATTTCCACCCCAATATAAGAACAGTTTATCATTATTTCCACACCATAATTCAAATTCCTTAAAAACATTCTCAAAACTTTTAGCTTTATCTATTTCTTCTTGTTTTAAAGAAGTTATTTCTATACATTTATCTGTTAATTTATGTATTTTTTTAGGCTTTATACATCTATAAAATTTAGAAATTATTTCACCATTTAATGTTGTTTTTACAGCTCCTATACTTATTATTTCTACATCATTAAAATTCACAACGCAATTCATTTCAAAATCAAAAAATATAAGTTCTTTTGTTTTAATAAGATACTTATTTAATTTTAATAATGTACTATTTCTTTTTATAAGCTTTCTATATTCCTTTCCAGCTTTTTTGCATCTAATATATAATGCCATTGGAGGTCTTTTTTCTTTGCTTATTATTTTTCTTACATTCTTTATTTCTATACATTTATAATTATAAAACTTATCTAAAAAGAACTGTATATATTCATACTCTTCATCATAAGAAAAACTTTTCTTATTTATTTTATTAACTACATCTTTTTTATCAGTAAAAAAGATAATATTTCTATCTATTTCTATTTCGTTTAAAGAAATAAGAGAAAGTATGTTTTTACAAATATAGTGTAGTCCGTGATAGTATGCTATTTTATAAGATTCTTCTTTTAATCTTTTCTTTATTTTTATTAAAACTTTATTATTATTAGGATCTTTAATAATATACTGTAATATAAAATTATTAGTTTCACCTTCTATATAATAATAAGCCTCTATATTATTGTTCATTTGTATATTAATCCCTTCATTGATATAATTATATTTAATATTAAATCATTAAATTTATCTTTAATGATAAGATTTTGAGGTGTTCTTATGAATAAATTAAGTAAAAAAATACTAACAATACTAATAATAATTATTATATCACTTTTTATTACATATAAAGTTAGCTTTGAACCTAAAGTTCAAGTAACTTCAATTAATTCTGAAGTTCAAGTTGATACTAAAAATCTACTTGGAAAATTTATTCCAAAGAATGTAGATTTAAATTTATCAGGTATTAAATTAGAATCATCAGCATCATTTAGTGAAGATGAGATAACTAATTTAATTATTACTTTTATTAAAGATAATTCTATACAATCTGATAAATTAAAAGGTCTACAGACTGTAATTAATAATGATCACTTACTATTATATATTAATTTTGACTATAAAGGAATTCCCCTTCAAGCAGTTATAAATTTTACTATTTCAGCTGAAAATAATAGTGCAGTTCTTCATTATAATTATGGAAAAGTAGGATTTATTAATATTCCTAAATCATATATATTTGATCATATAAAAGATAACTCTATAATATCTAAGGAAGAGGCGAATAACGATATTTTTATATCTCTATATAAAAATTATGGTATTTCTATAAAAGAAGCAAATTTAAATGACTCTAAATTAAATTTTAAGTTTCAATTGAAATTTAATTTCTAAAATAAAAAGACACATATTTATATATGTGTCTTTTTCAAACATATATGCTTATTGGAATGATTTGATAAGGATTGTCTGTAATTTTTACTCTAGGACATTTAGGGGGCGTAATTCCTATCTTATATAGACAGTCAAATGCAGGTATACATTTATATAACATCTCTTCATAAAAATCTTGTTGACCTGTCTTTCTTAAAAAGTGGATGTTATCATTATTACAACATTTTTTAACTATTTTTCCGATTATGTTACAATTACAATCTATATTATCTAATTTATTAGTATTATTATTTAAAAAATAATTATTATTTATTGTTAATACTATCTCCTTATTTTGGCACCTTAATATTAGATCACTTGTATTATTTAGATGTAATCTGGATTGAACGTCGTTTAAGAATTTATCTATTATATTAAAATCTAAGCAGTCAATATCTGCTGAGAGTTCATTTAACTTATCACATCCAAAACAATTTATAATAGTCTTCAGTGAATCTACATATTCACTTAAAGACTCACTGCATATCATTCCATTCACTTGTACATAATCACCTTCATTTACATTACCCGAGCATACATCACTTAAGGTTTTTAGTTCTCCTTTATCTTGTAGGCTGGTTACTATGTTTCTATGAAAAGTAAACATAGTAAAAATTCTTTTTTCCTCTTCCTCTATCCTAACAAATCCTCGTTCTTCTATTGTGCTATCATTATCACATCCATAAGTATATGTACTTGCATCTGAATTAGTATAGCCTTTATATCCCTCTCTTTTATCTTTACTATATCTATCTTCACAAAAATTTGTCTCTTTACTCTCATTGTGTAATTTACCACTTAATGTTCTATCGCATGTTATTCTCTTAGTTAAAACCTCAATAAAGCCTTCTGCTATCAAGGAAGATAATCCTTTTATTAATAATTCATCTAAATAAAGAAGAAAATTCAAAAATAGACCCCTCCATTCATATTACTCTTCTTATATATCTATGAATTTATATCAAATTTTATTAAAATTAATAATATTAACATAAGTAAAAAATAGAATAAATCTATAAATTACTATGTTCTTGTTTAAGCTAAATATATAATTTTAAAATAGTTCTATAAAGAATTGTGATCAATTTTGTAATAAGGAACATGCTTAGAATAGGTATTAAGAAATAAAAACTATAAATATAAATGTATCTTTTTGAAAATCTATTGACATAAATATTTTTATATAAAAAAAGTAGGATTAAATCCTACTTTTTACTTTATCTTATTTATAGCTTTAATAAGCCATGATCCAATTTTTTGATTTGTCCATAATGGTAAGCTATATTCAATACAAAGACTTGCTTCTTCTAAGCTCCCTTTTTTATATGAACTTATTTCCCCATCAATAGTTGGTATATTTCCAACTAAGCATTCTATAAAATATGAATTATGTTTTAATGCCTTTTTTAAAGATTTTCTCGCGTTTTTTCTATCATTCTTATAATAGTAATATAATACTTTTGCATATTTAAAAAATATGCAATCCTCTTCATTGTATTTTTGAAGAATTGTATTAGCAAATTCATAATCTTTATTTATTAATGCTCTAAAAACTATAGAATGTCTTACATTTCTTGAATCATATTCATCTAGTTCTAGTAGCTCTTTTTCTATTCTAAAACTTTCTTCATAGTGTCCTAATGCAAATTCATAGTTAGATAATGTTGATAATATAGTTAAATAGAAATCACCTTCTGCAGATATTCCTATTTGCCCTTTATATTCATTAAAATATTCTTTTCCAAGCTTATCATTTAGCATTACAGCACATTTTCTAAGTTCTATAGCTCCTTTTTCTACGTCATCTATATTTAATGCTTTATCAAATAAATCAATAACACTATCTTCACTATCACAACAAGATGAACATTTAGATTTATTATCTTTTACTTTCCACTCTTTAGATGTCTTGTCTATATTTAATAGTTTTCTAATTTCTCTTGACTTACTTCCAATGGTTCCTTCTGAAACTTCAAAAAAATCTGCTAACTCATCCATTCTTAGACCTCTTTTATTAAGAGTGTCATTAACAAAAAAAATTGAATGTACTATTCCAGCAGACCATGTATTACTTTTCCCTCTTGATAGTTTATTGTCTTCATTATTAGCTAATACTTCAATTAATTTAGCACATATTTCTGAATATTCATCATCTAATACTTTACTGCAAAAATTATTTATATTATTTATTATTTCTTCTACCCGAACGTTTAGTTCATCTGGTACATTTACAATGTATTTCATTTACTCCTCCTAAGTAATAATTTTAGACTTTCTTTTAAATCACATTTTAATATTATAACGTAAAATTTTGTTCTAAACAATTATTATATAAAATTTTATAATATTTCAAGATCTTTTATTCCAAAACTTTGATATATATTACATTTCTACTTTTACTTGATGTAATAATTTTTTTCATGTTTGAATAAATTATTACCTCCTAAACTTTTACTGAGTCGCTAATTATTAGCCTTATTTATATAAACTATAAACTTTACCAACTCAAGATACTAAGTTAAATATTAAAAATAACGTAAAATCATGACCACCCGTAAAACGGGTGGTTTGCTCTAGCCCTATAAGGGCATGTTACTGGCTGTGCTACTCGCACATTGAAACGGTTTGCCAACCGCATACTTTTACAAACTGCACCTATAAGGTGC
>NZ_JAIKTU010000071.1:0-256 GCF_019753795.1 Clostridium sardiniense
CGCCAGATTTACCGGGTGATAGTGGAGAAGCAGAGAAACCAGAGACACCAGGAACAGGAGGAACGACACCGGATTTACCAGGTGAGGAAGGGTCAACGCCAGATTTACCGGGTGATAGTGGAGAAGCAGGGAAACCAGAGACACCAGGAACAGGGGGAACGACACCAGATTTACCAGGTGAGGAAGGGTCAACGCCAGATTTACCGGGTGATAGTGGAGAAGCAGGGAAACCAGAGACACCAGGAACAGGGGGAAC